>NZ_CP030082.1:3900000-4123562 GCF_006874645.1 Bdellovibrio sp. ZAP7
ATAGGCATTGCTATCAACGTTTGCTGGGTTATTGTTTCCGTATTGCTTACCCATGATCACGCCATCTTTATTGATTTCGTAGTCAGGACCTGAAGATTGAGCATTCGTTTTGCCCACAGGTGCAGAAGGATTAACATTTGTGCCGGCGCCACCAAGATCTGGAAGATCTTCGACCTGGCCCGTAGATTCAGTTTGTGTTGGCGGTGGACCGCCCACTGTTTTGTCTTTGTTGCAGGCAGTAAGGCCTAGCGTTGCGAGCAAAGCCGCAGTAATCAGAGTATGTTTGTGCAACATTGAAAACCTCCAAGTTTTTTCAGTCACGAGTTTTGATAGGACCAGCAATAGCAAGGCCCAGGCCAAGTTTTGTCACTCCTCTATGGGCTTGTATTGCAATAGACACGTATCCTATGATGGGTTTGAGAAGGAATTACATGCCTGTTTATAATTTAAGCTCCCTGATGAATGATTCGAGGCTATTACGACACCACCTCCTAAAGGTGACTGTGGGAGGCCTGATTTTAGCGGCAGCCGCTGCATTCTTATTCGATCAAAAGCTTGCTGTGCTGTTTGGGACTCCCTGGGCGCATCAATTCTGGAGACCGCTTGCTCGTGAAGTTACGAATATTGGTCTTTCAGAGCACTACTTTATCATCGCTATTGGCTCGTGGATTATTTGTGCTTTTATCGCTCCAAGAATCGAAAGGCTTAAAAAGTACTCAGCCAAGATCGATTATCTGCGCCGCTGGGGTTTGAACTTGTTGGTAGCTCTTCTGGTTTCTGGTGCACTCACTCACATTATTAAATTCTGCGTGGGCCGACAACGTCCTCATAAAAGTCCGACTGGTGATCCGTTTGTATTTGATCACTTTACTACTCACTGGCACTGGCATTCATTTTCTTCTGGTCATTCGCAAGTCATGTTCACGGCAGCGGTTTTGTTCACTCTGGCATTTCCCAAGGGCAAATGGTTGTGGTTAACGATCGCAGTTCTGGCTTGCGCGACTCGCATTATGATTCAAGACCACTTCTTAAGTGACACAATCTTTGGAGCTTGTGTGGGTTACATGGGATCTTTGCTGGCCCTTAAATGGATGCGCAAAAGTAAGAACGCGATCGTTTAAGAACGATCGGATAAAAAGTCTGTCAGGTTTTGTGAAGACTTTAGTGTCTTCACAATTCTTGGATAATCCGGAATGAACTCTTCCACTACTCCCCAGAATTTTGCGGAGTGATCCATGTGTTTTAAATGGGCAAGCTCATGCACCACCACATAGTCCATCACTTCTTCACTGAATACGATCAAACGCCAATTTAGATTTAGGACTTTTCTGGAGGAGCAACTCCCCCAACGAGTTTTCTGCTCGCGGAATTTTAACTGCGACGGATAAAGCTTCATGATGTTCGCCCAGTGATTCACCTTCTGGGACAAAAGCTTGATCGCTTCACGCTTATAGAACGCTCGGAATTCCGCAATGGCTTTGGGATGATGCTCAAGCGAGGTGTTCGCTTCCCACTGGGCTTTCGGAATATGTAAGAACAATTGCTCATCACTGACCGAAACAAAAGACTTCTTACCCAGAGTGATCACGACTTTAAGTTCACGCTCTACACCTAGGAACGGAAACCTTTCCCCGGCTTTGATGGTTTTCCTAGGATAAAGCTCGGCCATGGCCTCGAACTTGATAAAATTCTTTTCAATCCATTCGCGCTTTGCGGCCAGGAAATCGAGTACGGTCTTTTGCGAGGTGATTTTGTTAGTCACCACTTTGATGGGACGATTGGGATAGAGATAAATCGATAAAGACCTGCGAAAAGGCTTACGGTGAAGCTCCACCGCCCAGTTAGCAAAATCAAAAAGTTCAATCGACCCACTCATAGGAAAGGAGAATGACTTAAGCCAAGAAAAGTGGCAATCTAAATCCCATGGATAATAACTCTTCGTTTTATAATTTGGATCCCGATAAAGTTCTGCAGGCTGCAGAGAACGCCGGATTTTATCCGACTGGCGAATTTGCGCAGCTGAACTCCTATGAAAACCGCGTGTTTGATATCAAACTCGAGGAACCGGTCGAGCCCAACTCACAAAGCAAGAATGTTATTGCCAAGTTCTATCGCCCGAATCGCTGGAGTAAAGAAGCGATCTTGGAAGAGCACGAATTTTTGTTGTCGCTAAGAAATGAAGGCATCCCTGCTGTCGCTCCACTTTTTCAAGGACATGATTCCACGGTTTCTGAAGTGGATGGAATGTATGTTGCATTTTTTCCGAAAGTTCTAGGTCGCATGCCACAAGAATTTTTGGGAGATGATTATCGCAAAGTCGGAAGACTGATGGCGCAGGTTCATAATGTAGGCGCACGCAAGAAAGCTCCACATCGCCCTGTCCTGGATACAAGTTACTATGGTGGTTGGGAAACATTGGACAACTTGCAAGACTGGGTCACACCAGAACTGCGCGGTCGCTACAATGCCGCGGCTGAAGACATTTTGTATGCGATCGATGATAACTTTGATCCGTCTGAATTCATTCGCATCCATGGCGACTGTCACAAAGGAAATTTACTTAACAACGGAACACAATTTTTCCTGGTCGACTTTGATGATTTCGTAAACGGACCTGTGGTTCAGGATTTCTGGATGTTGCTATCTGGAGATCAGGAAACATTCGGCGAAGAAAAAGATTTAATTATTTCCGGCTATGAAGAACTGCGTGAGTTTCCGGATCATCAGTGGTCATGGATTCCCATGCTGCGTGGACTGCGCATTATTTCTTATGCAGGATGGATTGCGAAACGCTGGATAGATCCAAGTTTCCCAAGAATTTTTCCGGAATTTAATACTTACAGATATTGGGCAGAAGAAGTGGAAGCGCTGGAGAAAATCGCGTGGTCCATCAATCCATCTTAAGTGTGAGTTCCAACATGGAACTAGTTTTCCCTCTGAAAATCAGAATTATTTCATAAATATTAGTTTACTTTGCATCGGCCTCTTGAGATATTAGAGTCACTCTATTGAAAGGAGGCCATCATGCAACTGATGATTAATTCAAAAAATATTCATTCCCATTCTGGGATTACGACCGAGATGGCTTCCGATTGCTTCATCTTTTAAGGTAACTATCTCGATTCTCATTCTCACTAAATTTTAAAAATCTTGCGTGCGCTGACTTAGTCATCGTTCTGCAAACTTATATTTTTTCACAACAAACTCTCGTCAGAGCTTTGGTCCGCGGCCTTTGGATCTGCGCTTTGGCGAGCATTATCCACACAGGAGGAATTATGAACGCGTTATTGCGTAAACAAGCGGTATGGAAATACCGGAACCAGCGAGTCTTATTGAGGCTCGTGGATTCTTCTGCGGATGTGTATGTTGAAAGCGTAGTAAAGGCCGGTCATGTAATGAGCTTCCTCCTGTATTTGGTGTATCGAACACCTGGATTTATGCTCGCCATTTTCGAATGGATTTTACAGGGACCGGAACTAAAACGACGCGTTCAACCTTATGCTCAAGCAGAAGTTGTTCAACCGAATCTTCAAGCACTTGAAGCACGGTTAAAATATCAAATCTATATCCGATAATTTTACAGGAGGGTTTATTGCCCTCCTTTTTTATTGACGGACTATCCTTGGGTCGGGAAAGCTTTTAAGGAAAGCAAATTTGACCAAGGATGGATTTATGAAATTACTGATTTCTGTATTGTTACTAGGTTTGATGGTTACAGCTTGTAAGCCAGTTGAAGATCTTGATGCTGATAAAACTCCAGACAAAATCATCAACGAAACGGATTACAGCAAATGCGGTGACAGCACAGGTGCTAAAAACATTATCGGCAACTGGTACTACCAACAAGGAATCGGTAACACTAAGTTCGTAAAATCTTATTCGATCTCTCGCGAATATATCCGCATCACTAACACTTGCACATTCGATGGCGTTCCGGTGAATGCATCTGCAACTTCAAGAATTGTTTTGAGTATGAACTCCATCAGCATGTTGGATAGCGCACTGAACGAAAATGTTTTGCAACGCGAGGGTTACAAACTGACTTGCCAAGCTCGCGTTGAGCCGGTGGATTTCCATTTCAGCTTTAAAGGAAACTGCCTGGTTATGACGTCAGTTGACGGCAAAAGCTCTCTGGCCTTGCTTCCTGCAGCAAATTAGTTTTCATCACAGAGCCCCTGAAGAGATTCCGGGGCTTTTTTGCGTCCAAATCCCCACCTGCCGCGAAGCATAACGCACTCTATCCTTTGTCATGAGGTCCGCCCCTGATCTATATTCCTAGGGCTTATTAACCTTCCACAAGGACAACTCATGAAAAAAATCAAAGTTGCAAATCCCGTTGTTGAACTCGACGGCGATGAAATGACTCGTATCATCTGGAAATTCATCAAAGAAAAATTGATCCTTCCTTACCTAGACATCGACATCAAGTATTTCGATTTGGGCATGGAACATCGTGATGCTACTAACGACCAAGTAACTGTTGATTCTGCTGAAGCGATCAAAAAGTACAACGTTGGTATCAAATGCGCGACGATCACTCCAGACGAAGCGCGCGTTAAAGAATTCAACTTGAAACAAATGTGGAAATCACCAAACGGCACTATCCGTAACATCTTGGACGGTACTGTTTTCCGTGAACCAATCATCTGCAAAAACGTTCCTCGTTTGGTTCCTAACTGGACAGCACCAATCTGTATCGGCCGTCACGCATTCGGTGACCAATACCGCGCAACAGATTTCGTGACTAAAGGTAAAGGTAAATTGACTGTGACTTTCCAACCTGAAAACGGTGGCGAAACTATCACTCACGAAGTTTACAACTTTAAAGGCGATGGCGTTGCATTGACTATGTACAACACTGATGAGTCTATCAAAGGTTTTGCACACTCTTGCTTCAACCAAGCTTTGTCTAAAAAATGGCCTTTGTACCTTTCAACGAAAAATACAATCTTGAAAAAGTACGATGGTCGTTTCAAAGACATCTTTGAAGAAATCTACCAAAAAGAATTCAAAGCTAAATTTGAAGCTGCTGGCATCACTTACGAACACCGTTTGATCGATGATATGGTTGCTTCTGCATTGAAATGGAATGGTAACTTCGTATGGGCTTGTAAGAACTACGATGGCGACGTTCAATCAGATACAGTTGCACAAGGTTTCGGTTCTTTGGGCTTGATGACTTCAGTTCTTGTAACTCCAGATGGTAAAACAATGGAAGCAGAAGCTGCGCACGGAACAGTGACTCGTCACTACCGTCAACATCAACAAGGTAAACCAACGTCAACAAATCCAATCGCTTCTATCTTTGCTTGGACTCGTGGTCTTGAGCACCGTGGTAACTTGGATTCAAATCCTGAACTAGTTAAGTTCGCTCAAACTTTGGAAAAAGTTTGCGTAGAAACTGTTGAAGCTGGTTTCATGACTAAAGACCTTGCGGTTTGCATCTACGGCGATAAAGTTCCTGCTGATAAATACATGAACACTGAGCCGTTCTTGAACAAACTTGATGAGAACTTGAAAAAAGCTCTTTCAATGTAGTTCGAATTTTATAATTTAAAATTCAAAAAGCCCTGGGGAAACCCGGGGCTTTTTTTTGGGTAACAGTTCCCTTTTCGGAATGCGGCGCATACAGAAACAGGACCTGGCGTCTTTTTAGAAAGTGATCTTGATGGCTTCGCTCGATTTTTTTGCTGGGCCGTGGAAAACGGCCTCGATGTTGTTGCCGTCAGGATCAATCACGAAGGCGCCATAATAGCCTGGATGGTAGGGGCGCTCGCCTGGCTTGCCGTTGTCTTTTCCGCCTGACTTCATCGCCACCTCATGGAACTTATCGACCATAGCACGATCCTTAGCTTGAAACGCCAAATGAACACGGCCTGTGAGTGCACCATTCGCCGCTTTGCTTTCCTTGGATGAAATAAATAGCTCGTCTACCCAAAAAAAGTCCGGTCCCTGTCCACCAATCGGGATTTGTAAGGTTTCAAAGATCGGCAAATAGAATTTTTTTGAGGATTCAAGATCTTTCACCACCAACTGAATGTGATCAATCAAACGTCCGCGATATAATTCATTTGTTTCCACAATGACTCCCTCGTGCTGTACCTATTTTTTGTTTTACGCTCTTTACAAAATAGGACACAGTATTTTATTCGAACTCAAGGTAAAACGTATGAATTTAATCAAAGTCTTAATACTTATAAGCATTTTAACACTTGGTCATAGCAGCTTTGCCGTTATGCGATTCGTTTATCATGCTCCTGAGTCTGATCATGATTTTCGCTATAAATATCATTGGGAAATTTTGAAATCTGCGTTGGATCTGACAGAGAAAAAATTCGGACCCTATTCATTAACTCCTTCGGAAATACTCAGCGAAGATCAGCAACTAGCGGAAATGAAAAAAAAGAGTGCTAAATTAACCGTCATGATTCGAGAGACTAATAAGGTCTTTGAAACTGAACTGAACGCGGTAAAAATTCCTATCGATCGTAACCTGATTGGTTACCGTGTGTTGTTAATTGACAAGAAAAACCAAGCTCAACTATCGAAGGTGGATTCTTTAGAGAAACTTATTACCTTCAACGTGGGTCAAGGCGCAGGTTGGGGTGATATTTCAATTCTGAAGAACTCTGGCTTCAACGTTATCACCAAAGCGAAATACGACGACTTATTTAAATCTTTGATCGCTGGCGAATTTCAAATATTCCCCCGGGGAGTTGTTGAGGTTCTGGAAGAATATCGCCACTTCAAAAAACTGTATTCAAACTTAGCGATAGATGATCATGTTTTGCTTTACTATCCGCTGCCGACTTATTTCTGGTTTCAAGATTCATCGGATGGACGATTGATGGCCCGTCGAGTGGAAGAAGGTTTAAGATTCATGATCAAGAGCGGTTCTTATCGCAAAATATTTGATAAGCACTATGCAAAAGTAATCCGCGAATTAGACTTAAATAAAAGAGTCCTTATAAAAATCCCAAACCCGTATTTGCCCTCTTCCGTTCCATTCGATCGCAAAGAGCTGTGGTTCGATCCTAGAGATATATGATGCAATGGCCACTGATTATTGATTTGAATCTTCAGAAGTTCGGCCAAGGACAAAGATATCCTTAAGCTCTTTTAAACCATCGTGCAGCGTGTATTTACAGTTAAAGCCCGTTGCTTCGATTTTGCCGTTAGAAATCACGTAGTCCCTTTTATCGGGATCTTTCATGTCGTGATTCGCTGTGATCTTTAAATCGGGAATAATCTTTTTAATTTCTTGGCAGAGTTCAAGCTTAGTCATATTTGCGGCGGTCAAACCAACGTTAAATATTTCGCCTCTCAGGTGATTCCAGTTTTCCAGAGCGTGCACGTAAACGCGGGCGGCATCTGCGACGTGCAGGAAGTTTCGGCGAAAGTGGCCTTCAAACAGATGAATTTCTTTATCCGTTTGCGCCTTCCACATAAAATCATTCACCAGAAGATCATAGCGCATGCGATAGCTTGCTCCGAACAGAGTCGCGAAACGAAAGGAAACCGAATTGCCGTGATCAAGGACCGCTTTTTCCGTTTCCACTTTTAATCTCGCATAATGGGATAAGGGCTTTAAGGGGCTATTCTCGTCACAATGAGCCTCGCCTCCCACGCCGTAACCACTGTTGGTCATTGGGAAAAGAACTGCTTGGTTTTTAGAGAGGAGTTTCAATGCATCAGCAATGGCCTGATGGTTGATAGCGGTCGCAAGGTCTGTGAACTTCTCGCAAACCGGGGCACCCGTTAAACATGCAAGTGGAATAAAGGCATCGGCTTGCTTCAGCCATTCAAGATAGGCTGAATGATTTCTGACGTCTGTCTTCTTTAGCTGAAACTTTCTGTTTTTTAGGTGGCCTTGAAAAACTTTCTGGTTATAGCGGAAATCATCCAGCGCAAAGACTTCGTGGCCTGAAGCCAAAAGTAGATCAACGAGTTGCGTTCCTTTATAACCTGCGGCCCCTGTAACTAGGATCTTCATGCCATCACTTCTTCAAAGAATTCAGCAATATTAAGACCGAGGTCGGCTCTTAAAACTTCTCGGCCGCCGTACTTATAGGTGTAACCACCTTCCATACTTAAGGCCATGCGTTTTACTGCGCATTTCAAATTCCAATCGACCACTGTCTCGGCAATCAAAGTTCCCAAGCCGCCGTTTTTGAAATGCTCTTCAAGGCAGATAACATGGGAGAATGGTTGCAGCTCTTTACGAAGGCTTTCGTGAACTTTATCAAGTCTTGCGACCTCGATGATATTAAGTTCCTTATTCGATTTCATGATTTCAGGAACTTTCGCCACCAGATTTCCCGTCACCAGCAACGCTTTTAAAGATCTGGTTTTTCTGATGTACCTAAAGCCTGTTGAGAAATTCATCTCGGACTCACCTGGGACATGTGGAAGTACCTCACGGTCCAGACGAATATAGCGTGGAGTTTTTGGGTGCTCTAGAACGTATTTGGCTGCAGCTTCAGCATTCACCGAGCTTGAGATATTTAAGATTTCGATATTTGGGAACGCGCGCATCACAGCGACATCTTCAATTCCGTGATGAGTGGGCCCTGAGTCTGCGTAACTGAATCCTCCACCCACGCCAATGATTTGCACGGGAAGTTTCATGATCGACATTTGCACGCGAATTTTTTCAAGGCAGTTCACTGTGATGAAAGAAGCGATAGCAAAAGTAAATGCTTTCTTTCCTTCCAAAGCCAAACCAGAAGCTACAAGAATGGCATTTTGCTCTGAAATACCGGCGTTATAAAACTGGCCCGGTAAATTGCGACGGATCAGATCCAGAGCCGGAGCTCCCATGTCCGCGGAAATCAAAACAACATCGCGATCAATTTTACCGCGCTCGTAAAGTTCAGAAAGAAAAGCATCACGTTGTGACATTTCTGATTGCGCCATTAGATGATTCCTTTCGCTAGATCTTTGCGGGCTTGGTCGATTCCCTTGGCCCCTTGCGGAGGAACTCCGTGCAGGACTGGAATATGGGACATCGATTGAATGCCGGCACCCTTAGTGGTTTCGGCAATAATGACTGTAGGCTGACGGTACTTGCGACTGCGTAGGTTTTGCATGCTGTTGATCAGTTCTTCCGTGCTATGACCATTTACTGTGACAACGTTAAAACCGAAAGATTCAAATTTTTTGTCGAGTGGCTCAAGGGCTACCATGTTTTCCGTGAAGTCAGTCGTCGCCATAAAGTTACGATCCACGATCACGACCAGGTTATTAAGCTGATTGTGGGCAGCAAACATAGCGGATTCCCAGATGGAACCCTCATACAGTTCACCGTCCCCTAACAGACAATAAACCAAATGCAATTCACGGTTCATTTTTGCAGCTAACGCCACGCCTGCCGCGACACCCAAACCATGCCCCAAAGCTCCCGTTGTAAGTTCAACACCAGGAACACTGTTTTGTAAGTGCACGCCGAAATTTCCGTTTTTCTGTGCGAAACCTTGCAACCAGTCTTTCGGGAAGAATCCTTTACTGGAAAGGACACTGTAAATCAAAGGGCTGCATTGTCCCTTACTGATGATCACACGATCACGACCGGACCACTTTGGTTCCAGAGGATTTACATTTACAAGACCGCCGAAGTACAAGCTGATTAGAATTTCCACAGCTGACATCGAAGACGTCACGTGGCCCGTTCCGGCTTCGATACACATTTCCAGCACTTCTGTGCGTGTGTCGTGGGCTAGTTTTTTTAGTTCATCGTGAGTCATCATTTTGCCACCTCGTTCAGTGCCTTACAGAGCTGATCAATCCATTTAAGGGGAAGGGACGGAAAGTTCCCGATATAAAATCCGTTATGATGGATTTGTTCTGTATTCACAAATGCCGTCGGATCGATATCAATCCCGCGTGTTTTTAAAAATCCTTGGCGAAGTTGATTTCCTCCACCAGACATTCCCCGGCGGTACTCGACTCCCAAATCCATTAGAACTTTTTCCACTTTAGATTTTAAATGCACTTTCTCTGGAAGGATTTGCAGTAAAAGAGCATAGCTGGAACTGCCCTTGGTGTTGTACTGGGTAAAGTATGTCTTTTTATCCAAGGCCTTTAGGAATCTTTGCAGGCGAATACTTCTTTGCGTGTTGTTTTTATCCAGACGCTTTAATTGATTGAGGCCTAAAACTGCACCCAATTCGTTGTTGCGAAAGTTAAACCCCACCACTGGAAAATCAAATTCTTTATAGACTTGTTTTGAATTGCCTAAATGCTTTTGCAATTGAGCTGGATCAGTGGATTCACGCAATAGACCGTGTCCCCGCTTAATTCGCACCAGTTGCGCGAATTCAGGATCATTGCTGCACACCATGCCGCCTTCAATCGTTGTCATGTGATGGCCATAGTAAAAGGAAAAGTTTGAGGCAAAGCCGATGCTTCCCACTTTTTTAGAACCCATTTTAGCGCCATGGGATTCACAGGCATCTTCAATTAATGGAATATTGTGCTTTTTTAAAAGATCCTGCAGCTGAGTGCTTAAACCATTCAATCCCAGAATATGCGTAAGAAAAACGGCTTTGGTATTCTTGGTGATGGCCTTTTTAGTGGCTTCATAATCAAGAGCCAATGTCTCGGGATTGATATCAACAAAAACTGGGGTAAATCCGTTTTCGATGATGGAAACGACGTCCGAAACCCAGGTCAAAGGTGGAACGATCACCTCACCCACACCCGCGATATCTCTTAGTGCAGAAAGGGTCAGGAAATTTGCTGCCGAACCTGAGCTTACAAAAATGCTGTGCTTTACACCCAACCACTTTGACCACTCTTGTTCAAACTTCTTTACTTTCTCACCTTGAGTGAAGCGATCAGAAGTCATGATGTGCTTTACCAGAGCCGTCTTATCTGCGTCGGTGATATTGTTTTGAATCAAAGGCCAACGAAAGTTATTCATAAGAGGCCTTTGCCAAAACTTTATCCAAAGAATATTTGCGACTGAGTTTTATCTTTTTCAAATTCTCAATATATTCAAATGTCTTTGGTCCAAACTTGGATTTGATCAAATTCAAATAGGCAGGGCTATTGTGATAAATGCTCCACGCTTGATCACGGAATGTTAAAACTTCAGCGGAGCTGATGTGCTTTGTCGGTAAAGGCTTGCAATCATAGGAGTGCTGACTGTAACCCAACCAATTTTCGGGAAGCTCAACATTATTACGAACGGCTTCGCGATAAAGCTCTGATCCGGGATAGGCCATCGCAGAGTAGAAATTTGCGGTTTCCAGATTCAGCTCAACCGCCAGATCCAAACTTCTTTGCATGGTATCTAAAGTATCGTCTGGAAGACCAAAGACAAAGTTTCCATGAACGTGGATTCCGCCATCTTTAAGCATCTTGGTTTTTTCAAAGATATCGTTTTCAGTATAACGACCCTTGTTCACTCCGGTTCTCACTGTTTGATCAAAGGCTTCAATACCTAGAACAATCCAGTTAATACCGGCCTTTTTTAGTTTTTCCACGTGTTGCGGCTTCACCGTATCGATGCGACCGAATACCCAGATGTTGAAGTTATATTTTCTTTCAATTAAAAGGTCGGCGATCTTTAAGAAATGTTCTTCTTTCAAAACGAACATCTCGTCAGCGATCTTGATATTTTTTACTCCCATGGAAGCAAAGACATCAAATTGCTTGATGATGTGATCCGGCTGCCAATAACGAAATGTGCCCTGTTTTCCAAAGGGAGCACTAATGCAACAAAAGCTACAACGAAACGGACAACCCAAACTCGTATACACGGTCGCATAAGGCTGGCGATCTTCGATATGATCAAAACAATGCCAGTTCGGAGCTTTATAATTTCCCGTTGGCAGAGACTGTAAATCCACTTCGGGAAACACGACGTGTAATTGATTTTGCTCAATTAAAGACGCTGTTGGATTATGTTGAATGTGTCCGTCTTCTCGGAACCACAGGCCAGGAACTTTTTTTAAGGTGTTTGTATCTTTGAAGTTTGTTTTTAACAAAGCATCCAAAGTTTTAGGCCCTTCTCCCTCGCACACAAAATCACACGCCTCATCCTGCATTGTTCGCAGAGGTAATGCTGAGATATGGCCACCAAGCATGATAATCTTTAATTCGGGAGCAAGTTTCTTTAACTCCGTACACAGATAGCTTGCACCAAACATCGCTTGCGTCGAGGCAGAAGGATGCTGCCCATAAACAACAATACAAATCAAGCGAGGGCGGAGATATGAAACGCGATCATACGTTTGCGCGACGGTCAGATTTTCCGCCGCACAATCCACTTGGTCTGCTGAGTGCCCCATGGTTTTCATAGAGGCCGTAAGCATCCCCATCCACACTGGCATTTCCAGTGTAGCGACACCGCCACTCAGGTTTTGATAGACGTGTTCAGATATGGGTGGATTCAAAAATAATATATCCAAAATTACTCCAAAAATATTATTTGGATAAACAGAGGTTTGTGCAATAATTAATCATGTTATTATATTGCATTATATTCTTGCTCGTCGTGGTGTACTGGCCCGTCAGTATGTTCTGGGAACAAGACATTTTATGGGCTCGTGGAATTTCCAATTACATCGATTGGCCGGTTCACTTTGCGCAAGCCTCAAAGGTGCGTTATCAAACCATCGTTGAATGGTACACGCACAACCCCTTCGTGTATGGCGCGCGCAACAACTATCCCTTCTGGGCGGATGTTCCATCAGGATTGTTGTTAAGACTGGGGCTTCCCTTTAAAACTGCTTTTTTAATTCCTTCAGTCCTCTTTACGGTTCTGTTCTTTTATTGTTCTTACGGGTTTTTGAAAAAAAGAAGCTTTTCGCACAACTCCATCGCGGCTGTCCTTTTTCTTTTTCTATTCGCGAGCATGCCGACGGGAGAAGGAACGCAGCCTCAACTGTGGTTAAACACATTTAGCCCGAATCGCAGCCTTCTGATTACGTTTTCATTGCTCTTAGTTGTTTATGATATTTTTAGCGACTTTTTAACCAATCAAACTGTGCCCAACCTGAAAACACGAGTGATGACTTGGTTAAAACTTACCTTCATCACGCTGATTATGTGTATGACTCACCCCCATACACTTCTTTCAACCGCAGTTGTCGCCACCGTGTTTTCGATAGTGACCTTTAATAAAAAGCGCAAGATTCCAGTTGAAGCTGTGGCCTGGGCCATCACAAGTCTCGCAATTATTCTGACCTTTAAACATTATCTGTGGAGTGAAGCGACAACGGGATACCCGATCTTCAGACCCAATTGGACTCAGGAGCGTTTCGCCATCAGTCCGTGGATGTTTTGGCCAACTTACGGTGGTATCGTTTATTTGCTGGGACTTTACTTTGGTATCGTCAAAAAGCGCTACGTGGAACTTGCAATTATTCTGATTTTAACGGCTCTGCATTTACTGTTTCAGTGGCAGATCAACGAGTATGACAATATCAAGAACACTTTGATTATGATGTTCTTGTGCACAGTTCTTATCGTTGAATTCTTCCCGTCTAAAAAAGGGCTCGCCGTTCTGTGTATCATTTGCGTTTTGCCGTCTTTGCGAGAGTGGACGGAAATTTATCCCCTAACGAGTCGTGAAGAAATGGCTTTGGCAGACAAGCTGCAAGCTGAAACCCCTAAAAACTATGTCGCCATTATTGATAGTCGTCACAATCATCCCGTACCAATGTTCACTTCCATTCCTGTCATGGCGTGGTGGGATTTTTATTCTTGGACTTTGGGACTTCGTAATAACCGTGAAACTATTTTTAGAATGGAAATGCTCAGAAGACCTTTGGAGATGACTTTCGTAAAACCTTTGTTAGTGATCTCAAGAGACGATGGAAGTTATTCTGACTATGAAACCTCAGGAAGATTCAAAGATCTAACAGGGATCTATTTGCAGTTTGATAAATCTGCCCTAAAGGATGTTCCTGTATTTGACAAAGGTGCCGGCTACACGATCTATCGTAAATTCGGAATAGAAGGTCAGTGACCTTCTAAGTTCACCTGTTCATTCACGATATAGTGGGGGCGATTGCGAGTCGCCGTGTGCACTTGGCGGATATAAAATCCAAAAAGCCATACAATATAAAAGAGCGCCGAAAAACCAAAACTAACAATCGCAAGAAGCAAACTGTTTTGATTGAAGTTTTTTAACACTGAAAACCCACTCCACAATGCTCCCAATAAAAAGAGTGAGCCCAGGAAAAATGGCAAATGCAGAGGGAAATAAGAGAAGTGTGTCCACGCTCTGAAAAATTCCAAATAGCTGCGTGGCCCGCCCAAAGAAAAATTTGTTTCCCCGGCAAAACGAGGCTGTCTTTTGAATGGAAGATAAGCTTGTTTTAAGCCAATCCAATCTGTGTAAGCTCTAAAGTAAGGATCTACCTCCCCCGACTTTAAAATTTCATTTACTGCCCGACGGGTGAGAAGTTTAAAGTTTCCGCAATCGACTGAGTATTTAAAAGGATAGGATGCCGACAAAATTCGGTAAGAAAGCTTCAGCATGATGCGCTTGTAAAGCGTTTCACCATGGCGCTCCACCATGTGAGTATTTACGACATCTGCCTGAGTAGTCTTCCAAAGTTTTACCAGTTCCTCGAATAATTCTGGCGGATCTTGTAAATCGGAATCCATGGTGATCACTAAGTCACCTTTGGCCACTTTAAGTCCGGCAAAAAAGCATATATCGCGCCCCATTTGGCGAGTCATCTGCAATAGACGAATGCGTTTATCATTTTGAATAGCTTCTTTAATCAAGTGGGGGGAAAAATCTTTGGAATGATCATCAACGAAGATCATTTCGCCATCGATGCCGAAGTCTTGCTTAAGTTTATTTAAAGCGGCTGAACATCTTGAGATGAACTCAACAATGGTAGCACCCTCATTCAAATTAGTAAGTACGACTGATAGAAGCATGTTATCCACTTTGCCATAGGGATTTTAATCATGCTAGCTTTAATGAATGAAGAACTTTGGCTCTACGATCAAGATCATCTTTTACTATATTATTCCCTTTGTTTTTATCGCAAGCTATCTGTTCACAGCTGTGAAAGAAACTCAATATGGGCTCAATCGTGACTATGCCGAAGGGACCACTCTGGCTTTTGTAGAAAAATGGAGAACCAGCGAAAGTCCCCGTGTCCTTTATTCCTCTGAAAATTTTGAACAAGGAAGTATTACCGGATATCCGTTCGCGCACTTAGGGTTGGTGACGGCAGTCAGCCACGATGCCGGCAGCGCTTTATCTTCCGGAAGAATCATCTCAGTGGTTTCCGCTTTGTTAATGGCTTTAATCGCTTGGTTGATTCTGGCGAATTTTGAGTTGGTGAAACTTCAACACCTTCCCCTGCTAGCTACTTTGATTCTGTATCAAACCGCCATTTTTGATTGGTCTCTGCTCGCGCGGTCCGACCTGCTGGCTGCATTGTTTGAAATACTGGGCATTTTGTTTTATGTACGAAGTTTAAAAACAAATCGCGTCTTGTTAGTTCCGTCTTTGATATGTTTTCTGCTCGCATTCTTCTGCAAACAGAACTCCATTGCGGGACTTCTCGTGGTCTTTGCCTTTGAGTTCTGGCGCGCTCCCACGCGGACTTTGAAATCTGCACCAATCTATCTTTTAACCACCGCGGCTGTCTTTGGCATTGTCACATGGACGTTTGGAGTGAGTTATTGGGAACACACAGTGACTCAACTTGGTGGGCAATCCTGGTATTTTTCGCGCCTTGTGCAAATGCTTTCAAGTTATCTAGTGTCTCATCTGTATATTTTTATTCTTTCGCTCTTGGCGCTATTCCTGGTACCTATCAAAAAGCCGCTTAAGAATTTTCTGATTGCGTGGGTTGCAATCGGTTTCCTCCTGGTACTTTTAGGATTAGGTCGCTCGGGATCGAATTTTAATTACTTTATCTCCTTGAGTATTCCGATGGGAATGTTGGCGTTCTTGAGTATTCAAAATCTGCTGAATGCTGAGCTCGCTCTGAAATCAATTGCGGCGATATCGATTGTCGCCGTCTTCATGGGATCTGCTTTCTTTGAAAACCATGGATTATCCGGAAGGTTAACTTATCTTGATCACCGCGCTTGGCCGCCGACACGATCTGATGCTGAAAAGGCAATCGAGAATACGAAATCACATCTAACAGGATTTTCGGCGACAAATCTATTTTGTGATGAGCCGGGCATTTGTACCCTTGTGGGTTTTACACCTGATTTTACCTATTTTGAGAACAATATGAATACTCAATTGGGTAATCAAAAGAGCTTTGATCACTATGACACTTTATTACTGACTGAGTATCCAAGTGAAAACCTGACTTGGACAAAGTTCAAACTACCTGCGGGGTTTGTCAAAACGATTCACGAAAAGTATGAACTTCGCAGAATCTCGGATCTGGGATTTATTTTTACACGTAAAGAATTATAAGAACTGGCAGCGATTATTCTGAATTACTGCCACGCGATCTAGAATGCAATTGTACTTAAAGCCGAACCAGCCGGGATTTTGAACCCAGGAAACATCTGATATTTCCTTTTTTAGCAAGTACGCTTCTGCATTTGCATTCAAAGCTGGAACACGAATGACTACTAAGCCCGGCAAGTGATCCCAATCAGCTTTTTCCCCAACTGGTGAACACAGCTGCTGGGAGTATTGAATCTTCTGTAAGTGGCAAGCTTGATCCTGGGATACGAAATAGTAATAGCGATGGCTTGCCGCAATCACGGCGATCACAAATCCCAAAGACAAAACTAGAAAGGTCTTATTCGCTACTTTCATTCAGATTAATTCTTGCCTTCAGCACCTGCTTAGTCACTAAATTAACTATGGTAAATAAGAAATTATTGCTACTGGGCAGCTCAGGATTAATTGGCAGTGCGATCTTTAGAAAACTCACTGATCTAAAGTCATTTGAGATTCTAACTCCTTCTTCGTATGAATTAGATCTACGCGATTCCTTTGCCGTGGATAGATACTTTCAAACCCACAAACCTACCCACGTCATTCACGCCGCCGGCAAAAGTGGCGGAGTCTATGCAAACGTCAATAATCCAAGCACCTTTTCGGTTGAAAATACCCTGATGACCGTCAACGTCCTGCAATCTGCATTCAAAGCCGAGACAAAAAGACTCTTACAATTCATTCCGTCTTGTATTTATCCGCTGAGTGCTGAGCTTCCCTACAAAGAGGAAGCCATCGGTTCGGGGCACATTGAGGAATCCAGTAAATATTTTGCCTATGCAAAACTAAATGCACTGATGATGGCTCAAGCCTTCAATCAACAGCATAAGACCGAATTTATCTCTATCATCCCAAGTAACGTCTATGGTTTAGCGATCAAATCGGCCTCCGAGAACTCTCATGTAATCCCCTCACTGGTTCATCGCATGTTGGTTGCAGTAAAAACCAATCAAAAAGACATTCAAATCTGGGGTGACGGAAAAAATAAAAGGGACTTCCTTTATTCCGACGATCTGGCCGAAGCCACCTTGATGATTTTAAATCATGCCTCGCCAAAGCCAGTCATCAATGTGGCCAGTGGAGAAGTTGTTTCGATCAGCTCATTGGCTGAACTGATCCGCGAAACCGTGGATTACAAAGGAACTCTTAATTACAAGAACAACGGCTTAGCCGGGGCAGCTCACAAGTATCTGGATTCGTCGACGGCAAATGCCCTGGGCTGGAAAGCGCGCACGTCTCTGAAAGACGGCATCAGATCTTTACTAGTTTAATATTTGCGGGATGGCGCATGCCATCTGGCGGATTGAATACATCGTCTTCGCCATCGGGAGAAGACACACGTAAAGATTTTCCTATTTCAAAGAACTGTTCAGTAGACAGCTTTTGGCGTTCGACCAAAAGATTCTTGTCATCTTTATAGATATTCTGATCGTAAGACTTCAAAACAACGTTCAAATCAATAGAAACCCTGGAACCAGCGCTTTCTGCACGATGAGTTCCATGCAGCAACGAAGAATCCACCATCAGCATATTGCCTGCAATATTATTAACATCCAATTCGGTGCTGTCTTGAATAAGTTCTTGAGCCTCGTGATAGCTGGAAAGAGGCTTTAACCAGCTCGATTCAAACTTCTCGCCCGGCATCCACACTTTCAACAAGTTATTTGAAAGATCACCCAGAATAGGAATATGCAATAGAACTGAACGCAACGAACATCCCACCCAAGTTTCAGAGTGAGGAAGCTCTGTTGGATAGGCCCGCGAACCAGATCCATGATCAGTTCCTTTTAATCGGATATTAAATGGGTATATCCAAAACTCCACCGCATCCGCAATTTGGGATTGCTCTAGGATTTCCGCAATCGTTTGATGAACTTCGGTGAACTTGTGATCGCAATATGATTTTGGAATGACGATTCCTGACGTACTGATGTTTTTGGCCTTGGAAGGAAAATCAGTCAGTGCCTTTTGCAAATCACCGTCGTGAAACTCGTTAGCTCCACAGGACACCTTTAGGTATTCTTGCACCTGAATCTGCAATTTAGAGAACAAATGAAAAGGAATTCTGAAACTCGCCGTCAACGGCGCTTGTGATCTAAATCCGGTACGGGAGATAGCTTCGTCAAAGAACTTCTTTCTTTGGAAATGGTATTCGTTCATACCGCTGCCTTTTTGAAAGTGCCCTGAAGGTGTTTAAATCCGGACTCGGTTCCAAAATCTATTTCATCGAATGGATACGCGGTAAACTTTGCGCGCGCTTTGATTTTATCAAAAACATCTTTTTCATAGGAACAGAACACCGGTAAATCAAAGCTGTGCCAGTTACGAACAATTTCTGAACTTAGAACCGACAGTCCCGTATAGATATATGAAGGCGTCTGATATAGATCCGGCCAGGCATAAGCTTCTTGCTTACTAATCTCATGAAATGAGGACGTGTGCACAAAAGTGCGCATATAGAAAACGGCGTCCTTATTCCCCATCGATTGCGACTTTACGAGCTCAAATGGATTTTCGGAAAAATAAGTATCTGCATTCGAAAGGATAAAATACTTTTCTTGCAAATAAGGAGCGATCAACGTCAACGCCCCACCTGTTCCCAAACGGACTTTTTCCTCTGGAAAAGAGAAGCGCATTGGATAGTTCAACTTGCGAACTGCATTTTCAATGATTTCACGATTTGGCCCACCCAGGATGATGACTTGTTCAATCCCTGCAGCGTTTGCTTGCGCCAATAGGTAATCCAAAAACACGCGGCCCGAAAATTCGCTCAGGCACTTCACATGACTTTCGGAATTCAAAAAACTGTTTAGCCGAGAGGCCATGCCCCCAGCCAAGAGAACTAAAGTTTTTGATTCCAATTCCGAATTTACCAAAGTAGCATTTCCCTCAATGGTATTTAAATCGAGTATTCCATATCGCATAGGTTTAATTGGAGGCGGAACAGATCTGCCTTTTTTTACCAACAAACATGGAACCGAAGTCATCAATGCTTCGTTTAAAGCCTTCTCTCATTGTGAAATTCGAAAAATCCAAAGTCCACACATTTTTATTGAGACCAATGATTACAAAACGCAGGTTCAGGTCGATAAACTTCCAGAGATGGTGCTGATTTCCAGAGATGAATTTCGCATCAGCCTGGCTGTTCTGAACAACTTCGCAGATCTTGTAACCTCACTGGGTGGTGGCCTGCATATCAAGACATATTCAGAGTTTGCACCGCAGACTGGCTTGGGCGGAAGTTCCGCACATTTAATCGCGGTGTTAAAGGCTTGTTTAAATTATCTGAATCTTGATTGGGATAATAAACAGATTTTGGACACGGCTCATTCGCTTGAGCGGGACACGCTGAGCATCTTTGGTGGATTTCAGGATTTCTATCCGTGCCTTTATCAGGGCGCACATCATCTTTCCAAAGATCCAGGTTCTGAAATCATCCACCGCACGTTGGATGGAAATTTCCTAAAAGAGTTGGATTTGTCTTTCTTTATCACGGAATCTTCGGCAGTCAGCTTGGGTGAGACAGACCTACCAGAACTGAACTCTCTAAAGATTCAAAAGGATCTGGCTCATCAAGCCGCAAATGCCTGGAAGCAAGGTCAACACTCCGTTTTCAAGAAATTGCTGCAAGAAAGCTGGCAAGCCAAAAGCCAATCAGCAAATCTTCCCCATGTATTCGCAACTAAGACCTGCGGACTTTCAAAAAGAATGAACGTCGTCGCTGTGGAAAAATCCCTGGAAAAATCATTCACCGAAAGCAGTGGCTATGCAGCTCGAAAAATTGAATGGTATTAGAGCTTTCGTTAAGAGGCACTTTGAGAAGTTGATCTTCTTAAACTGCATTGCTGCAGCCTTAACGATGTACTTCCATGATATTTTATATTCACTAGATGGCGGTGGCCGCTATGTCAGCGCGATGGATTTGTGGGAAGTCGGACTTCACGGATATAACGATCACTTCTTTATGGGGGGCCTGCAAAACCTTTTCTATCCTCCCCTTCATGACTTTATTTTGAGTCCTGTTATAAAATTATTCTCGTTAGCCTTTGGATCTGATCTGAACCATAGGCTGCTTTACAGTATTTTCGTATTTTGCATCTTCACGTTCTTCATTTCGACGATCTATAAACTTTCCCGTCAACTGCAATCAGTTGGTGCAAAAGTATTCCTCCTGGTCTTTATCTCGTGGATGCTGTCGCTAAATATTTACTCATACGAAGAAAATCTTGGCTTCTTTCTGAATTTCTACAAAGTGCCACACATTATCTATTATCAAGGATTGAGTTTTCAGGACATCTTCATCACTGGGTTGATGAACCAATTCTTATCTGCAGGTTTTCTTATTCTTAGCATCATTTCTCTTTCTAAGAGAAATAACACCAAGACGGCTGTTTTCATTGCACTCACCATTCTGTCTCACTTTATCTTCGGCTTGGTTGCAGTTCTTTACTGCATAGTAAAGAAGGTCTTTGAGAAAGATTTGAAAAATCTGGTCTATATTGGAGCAATTTGCTTTGGCTTAACGTCAATGTTCCTGATTCCAATGGTGGTTTATCGCGAATTTCTTGTTCATCAAATTTCCATGCCCAAGAAAACGGCCTTCTGGCTGACGATGACCGCGTTTTTGTTCTTATTCTTTAGAAAACCTAAGACTTCTTTCTGCCTGTCTTTCACGGCGCTCCTTTTGGCCGCTGTAATCGGATACGCGAAAACTTTCCAGAAATTCGGCCTCCCCGTCATTCCATTTCATTACTACCGCCTGCTATACCCGACGATTCTTCTTTTGATTCTGGCTGTTGCCTTTGCTCTCAATGAATCGTCTTCAAAAATTCGAAAGTCCTTATTGATCACGGTATTTATGATTGCGTGGTTTGGAAATTTCGGTGGACATCTTTATTCCCAGGATATCTTTACGACTTACCAGCCGAAACTTGAAAGCATCACCCCCTCTCAGCCAACAGAATTTGGCCAGGGTCGTTCTTATATGTTCGGATTCGGAAGGCCTGTCGATTTCGCGATGGAAATCGCCGCACATACGAATGGCTATCGCTCATTTTTTACGAAGGGCCTTTACTGGGAAAGTGCACCAGCCAATCGTAATATTTCAGCGGCGATCTTCAAGATGATGGGACCTCCTACTGTATTGGAAAAAGAATCTGATTTCGCTTTCGAACACAAAAGCTGTCAATTTTATACCTGCTTCTTTAATTCTTTTCTAAACATGACTGCTGCAACCGAAGTGTGGATGCCGTCGAAAGAATCATTGATTCAATACTTTCAATTGAACTATGCAGAAAGACGAAAGTTCATTTCTTGCTATGACGATATCCTGAAGTCCCTTCAACGTGTGGATGGCGATTTAAAGTTCGAATTGATTTCTGAGGGTCGTTATTTAAATCCTAACACTTCCATCGTAAAGTTCCACGATACGAACTCTCCTGAGATGTCTGTTTCTGAAATGGAAAGAATGTGTGATGCAAATCCACCCAGTGATGGGCGCATAGATGGAAAAAGCTCGCCCAAAATCATCCGCAATTCTGCGGGAGACTATTCGATCGCTTTGCCATCGACGCCAGGTACATTCCATGTCTCACTTCAATATTTCCCAGGGCTGGTCTACGATACCGCAACAGATAAAGGTGTCATTCCTAAGGTTCAACCCGCTGGTATTCTTATCACGGGATCTGGTCAGACCCATTTGCATTATTCGCGACCTGTAGTTATGTGGATAAGCTATCTAATAACTGCACTTACGATTCTTTGGATAGCTATAGCTTTCCTGGGACGATCACAAGGTAGTAGTCGTTCTGATAACTAGGTCGATAAGCCGTTTCTATGGCTTTTAGGATGTTGTCAGAAAATCTTTGAACTGTCGGAAGATACTTATTTCTTTCCATGACAATCATGGCAACTTTCTTATCTTCAATATCTTTTACGAAAAAAAACTCGTCCAGCTTTCCACGAGCCACGGCCTGCTTATATTCAAAAGGGAAAAATTCAATGTCTTTCCCGGCAAATAATAACAACGCGGGATTATCAGACCACACTGGGCCATCCGCGCTTTTAATTCTTTCAATTACAATTTCTGTGCTTTGTTTTACCTCTTCTGACCAAGCTGTTACAAAGGTCGGGACACCCGGATCTTTCAAAAAGTAAGTTCGATAACGCATGTTCTGCCAACAAGTCGCAACGATAAGAATCGCGGCAACAGCAGACCACTTCCAGGATTTGCTCAAGGCTTCAATCCCGCGCATCGTTAGCCAAGTCAAAACAACACAGAACTCGAGAAGAAAATTCGAACCACTGCCTTCTCGTCCCATACCCCAAACATATATTAGCGAAAGCAGACCAAGAATAATTACCAGCTGATCGCGACCACGGATTTGAAGTTTTGATACCCCAAATGCAGTCACCAATAGAATTCCCAAATGGAACAGTCCATTTTCTTTGAGAGAAATCAGCAAGTTAGACAAATGATAGCTATTATTATTCGATGAAAACAGATGTCCGAACAGAGTATTTTCACTGAAGTAATTCAATGACATGAAACCCGTAATCAGTCCGACGGCAAACACGACCCACGACTTCTCGAATTTTCGATTTATCAAATCATAAAGAAACAACGAACATGGAACCCACAGCGCTGATTGTTTTGTAAAGATCGCTAGAAAAAAGCAAATCATCGCCATGAATCGCGAGCTGCCTTGATTTTTTTCCCGAAGATACAGGAAAAGCCCCATCATCTGAAAGAACAGGGCCACACCATCTAGTCTTCCCATTCCTGTCCAATTGAAAACGGGATACCAGGAAATCCACAACAAAAATGGCAAAGCCCAATCTATCGCGGTGGCTTTTTCGCTCTTGCCATCGACATAAAACTTAGAAATAAGCACACCCGTAAGAAGCAAGGAGACGGTGTTCAAAATTCTTGCTTCGCGAAGCCACATAATCGGATCTGATCCTAATATGCTTACAACAGATTGAAAAAGAGGCGTGTAAGAAAAATAATTAGCAGAATCAAATGCAGAAGCTCGATACGGAAAGAACCCATCGAACAAAATCTTTACCTGATAAAGAATCGTCGACTCACCATAATCAATTGTGTAAGGAAAGCGAATAATCTGAAAGGCTCTGGCAACAACAGCCATATAGCAAAGTAAACCGTAACCCAAAATTACGAGGGTCAGGGGCTTTAGCATTTTCGGATTAAATCGCATCACAGACCTTTATTATTGCAATTAACTGCTGCCACTTGGTCGCATCCGCCGCTGCAATTGTAGAACTTAACAATTGGAGCAGATGATGCCGGGAAGTTTACGGTAGCAGTTCGGTCCGGAATTGTGAATGCAGGAATAGTATGTGATGGCACTGTGTAGTACGAGGTCGAAGAAGAGGGGTTCGTACCTGAACCCCCACTAGATATTGCGATCGTTGTTCCCGGAATAGTTTGAGACGGAATTGTAGTACCGGGGATAGTCACAGTTTGAGAACCACCGCCTAATGACTGAGTTCCAGCGGTACAAGCTCTTGTCTTACAGGTTGTATCAGTTGTCACTCCGCCATAGCCTTCGCAAGACTGATTAGAGATCTCGTAGAAGGTCTGACATTGGGCAGTTCCTCCGCCCGTAGTTTTCATCATTTGGCCAGTGGAATTGCCACATGCTTTCGCATAAGCTTCTTGAATACTTTTACACGTCCAGAAACCATTCTCCACAACCTGCGTTTCGCCGTTTGGACAAACATAGGCGCCCGCATTGTTTCCGAAGCAATTTGAAACAGTTCCGCCCGCAGCGATTGTATTGTTCGTTATGAAAAAAACTTTTCCGATATCGACCGATTTTAAGTCAATACTCCCAGGCATCATTGTTTTGGGTTTAAACTTCGCTTTTACCGTCGCGACATACAACGTTGCTGGAGGTGTGAGTGTCGCAGTTGGAACGACCACGGGATCGAAGGCACGAACCCATTCTGTAGTCAGACCAAAGCCTGGGACATCCATACCTTCAATAATGGGGACCTTCTGTCCACCGGGTGCAGGGGTCGGCGGTTTATTACTATCAAGATAAAAGCCAACGCGAATGGTTTGGACACCAGCTTCCCCCGTCGGTACCCCTGTTGGAGGACCAAACTGCGCCAGTCGAACGGATGTTTTACAAACTTCAGAAGAGGATATAATAGACTGGAGAGATTGAGTGATGGCTGCTCTTTCCATTGAATTTCTGATCTGTGCGGCCTGTTTATTGGAATTAACCCCCATCTCGGCCAATACCAAGCCAAGAATAGTAGCCAATCCAAAACCAACCAATACCTGCACTATGCTCATCGAATCCCCTCAGAACGACCTAGATAACGACTCCAAAAATTGAGCTCAGTAATTATGAGAACACTTGAAATCATTGAAGTAAATACTTAAATATTTACGTATCAGACTAAAACACAGGTTTTGTACGTCATTCGTATGATGTCTACAAAAGAGGATATTTATTGAGCGTTTCCAAGACAAGAAATCAAACAATTGGGCGTGATTATTACAAGGGAAAAATAAGAACAGCAGCCCCTTAAGTTAAGGCTGCTGTCGTTGAATTTTTAAGGCTAATTTGGACCTTTATTTGGCTTTGGCGAATTGAATATCAAGGCTGATCGTCACATCGTCACCCACCAAAACACCGCCGGCTTCAAGGGCCGCATTCCAGTTCAAACCGAAGTCTTTACGTTTGATTTTTGTTTTCGCAGACAAACCAATTTTAGTATTACCCCAAGGATCCGTGTGCTCGGCGGAAGGTCCTTCAACTTCAAGAACAACTTCTTTACTTACCCCACGAATAGTCAAGTCACCGGTAACTTTAAGTTCATCCTCGCCTACGCGTTCGACTTTTTTAGATTTAAAAGTGATCGTTGGAAATTTCTCAACGTCAAAGAAGTCAGCACTTTTCAAATGGGCATCACGTTGAGCTTCGCGAGTATTGATACTTGCGGATTCGATAGATGCCTCCACCACAGATTTGGTGATGTCTGAAGAATCAAGGGAAAGAGTTCCACTGATTTTTTCGAAGCCACCATGAACTTTGGCGATCATCATGTGTTTGATAGAAAAGTTTGCGCTAGAGTGAGAAGGGTCGATTTGGAATTTTGCTGTAGTCATAGTGTCCTCCTAAAGACTTAAGTTATTTGCTACTCACTAACTATCGTCGAAAAAAGATTGTCGCGGCAGAGGACGATATCGCAAATCATTGTTGCAATTCTGTACCCCTCCCCAAAGAACACCCCCAGACTTATGTAGCCCTTGCGCACTGTATTCAGGCAAGACTGACACGTCGGTCATTTCCACAGTTAAAAAAGTAGTAAAATAAAAGCGATACCAGACTCTGAAAGGAGAGTTTTATGAATGTCCTATTTAGAGGCTTTTGGGCAAGCACCATGGCAACGAGCGCGATGACCTTTACCCTGTTCGAATCATTTAAAAGGTTAGCTCTTCGCGAAAGGAAACCCTTGCCACCCGCACAAATCACAAGATCGCTGACCGATAAGTTGCACCTGACTCATAAGACCAGTTCCGAAATTCAACAGGAAGCCACGATGATAAACCACTTTGGATACGGAGCCGTCTGCGGAATTGCCTATGCGCTACTGGCATCCAAAGTTCCAGGT
The DNA here is from genome assembly GCF_006874645.1 of Bdellovibrio sp. ZAP7. NCBI lineage: Bacteria > Pseudomonadati > Bdellovibrionota > Bdellovibrionia > Bdellovibrionales > Pseudobdellovibrionaceae > Bdellovibrio > Bdellovibrio sp. ZAP7. The sequence continues at coordinate 3,926,093 of NZ_CP030082.1, forward strand.
AACGCCGCTTTGAAAGGCGGGCTTTTCGGACTAGGAGTCTGGGCTGCAAGTTATTACGGACTTATCCCTGCATTGAAACTACAGCCCCAAGGAAGACACATGAGCCCGCAACGAAAACTAATGATGATTGGGACACATGTAGTTTGGGGAGTCAGTTTAGCCATCGCCGAAGACACCTTGAAAAGAAAAGGCACACAAATGCTGGACGCCAGACGCCGTTACTAACGGAGGAAAAATGAAAAACTCACAACACCGGGAACAATTAAAAAGAAATATCCCGCAAGAATTAATAAAAGGCGAAAAACACGAAAGCCGTCCCAATCAAAATCACACACCCGACGGTCCGGCAGAGGAATACATCAACGAATCTCGAAATGACAGCAACGAACCGCCACCATTTACTACCAAACTATTAACTCAAAAGAAGAAAGCCAGCTTCTGGGATATTTTCCGATCCCGCAAAAATTAAAAAAGCCAAACTCAAAAAGAATTTGGCTTTCAAATAATCGATTATACTTTTACACAAAGTAAGGCCGTACCTATAAGGTAAGTCCGTACCTTTTGAACTACTTAACTTGAATTTTAAGTTTGTAGGTGGCTTTCGAGCGACACACGCTTTCAACACCTTCGGTAGAACAAATCATCTTCCCACAATTCATTGTAAGAATGCGGTTGTCCTTATTAAGTTCCTTCAACTCTTTCTTCCACTCAGTACAAGCCTTCTTCCAATTAGCACGAGCTTCTTTAATCAAAGTAGCCTCATCCCCTTCAACATCATCCTCACCAGAAGTAATCTCAAATTTATTCTCCGTGGACGAAGACCCCTTCTTAACAGAAATAGTAGTCTCCCCCTCCTCAGCCGGAATATCCTTAACCCCAATAGACTGAGCAAAAGAAACAGAAACCAAAAGCGAAACCAAAAGTCCCAAACCAAATTTCATAAGATTTCCTCCAATCCCAAAATCCTACCACTCCCCCTAAACCAGAAAAGCAATAACACCCCACCCCTCCGAATCCATACAACGCACAACGTCGAAGACCAAAATCAACCATGAGGCCGGTCTATCCTCCAATTCTTACACCGAACTTCGAGCCATTGCGGAATTATCCGAATGAAATCCTCTCACAAACGACCTCCGCGGGGTCTGGAAGACCCTCCCCAAAGGGGAAGCGGCAAGGGCAGGAAGCCCGGGTCGGTTGGGAGAGGATTTCATTCGGATAATTCCGCAATGGTACGACGAGTTATCGCATGTAACAGAGACCCCAGTAGGATAGACCAATCCATGGCCGGGTCCCATGCAATGGTTCCCTTGACGAATCCCGCTAGGTCCGGAAGGAAGCAACGGCACTCGAGGGGCTATGTGATATGGGGTGCTCGGCCACTTTTTTGTTTAAGCAGTTCGGAGAATGTTTTGTCTTATCAGGTGATTGCACGCAAATGGCGTCCCCAATCTTTCACTGACGTTGTCGGACAGAATCATATTACCCAAACGCTGGCGAACGCGCTTAAAAACAACCGTCTGCCTCACGCACTTCTTTTCACAGGTCCTCGTGGTACTGGTAAAACTTCATCCGCTCGTATTTTGGCCAAAGCTTTGCGCTGTCCAAATGCGGTGAACTTTGTTCCGTGTAACGAGTGTGACTCTTGCCGTGAGATCGCAGCCGGTAACAGCGTCGACGTTATGGAAATCGACGGAGCTTCTAACAATGGTGTCGATTCCATTCGTGAACTTCGTGAGACCGTGGCGTTCATGCCAACCAGCGGAAAATACAAAGTTTACATCATCGACGAAGTTCACATGCTTTCGACAAGTGCCTTCAACGCCCTTCTGAAAACTTTGGAAGAGCCGCCAGGTCACGTGATCTTCATCATGGCAACAACTGAGGTCCACAAAATCCCGCAAACGATTTTGTCTCGTTGCCAACGTTTCGATTTCCGCAGAATCACCACTCGTCAAATCACCGAGCGCTTGAAACTGATCTGTGATCAGGAAGGCGTACAAGCTGAAGAGGAAGCTCTTTGGGTTATCGCCCGTCAAGGTGACGGTTCAATGCGTGACTCGCAAAGTTTGCTGGATCAAGTAATCACTTTCGCCAATGGTCCTTTGACTCGCACGAATGTTGTCGAGATTTTGGGCCTTACTGATCGCGCGTTGTTGTTTGAAACACTGACGGCGTTGGTGGAGCGTAACACTCTTGATATTTTGAAAGTGATCGAGAAAATTTCCACGGCGGGCTTTGAGCCGCACTTATTCTCTCAAGACTTGTTGGAAATGATCCGCAACCTGCTTTTGGTTAAAGTCTCTGAAACTCAAGCTGCACAAATTCTGGAAATGCCTGACACTGAATTGCAGGCTTTGAATGATTTGTCTCAACGCTTGTCCGAAGAAGACATTCACATGCTCTTCGACATGGCGTTGAAAGGTGGCAGTGATATTCCGCGCGCTCAAGATCCTCGTATTGTGCTTGAGGTGATTTTGCTTCGCATGGCGTCTGCGCCGAAACTTGCGGACCTTAAAACTTTATTGGCGAATGGTCCCCAAGCTTCTCACAGCGCAGGTGGGGCCAGGCCCTACGTTCCGCCGGTAGCTCCACCCGTTCCAGGCCACCAGCGACTGAAAGAATCCCAATCCGTTCCTGAAGTTCCGTCAGGTTTGGAAAAAATGAAGGCGACTTTCGAGCAGCCTGCAAAGAAAACTACTGATAACAAACCAGCAACACCGGCACCTGCTCCCGTTGAGGAAGCAAAACCCGAAGCTCCAAAACTTGCTACGGGTGCGAACGCACAAGAACGTTGGATGAGTTTTGTTGAGTTGCTGCGCCAGGATGACGCTTTGTTTGCGGCAAAAATTGAAAATCTTCTGTTCGTAAAAGAAGAAGGCAAACTTTTGACCCTGGGAGTTCCGACCAAGTTGGTGTTCCTGAAAGATCAAATGGCCGATACTCAGGTGCGTAAAAAGCTTCAAGGATTTATTGATTCGTACTGGGGCGCTGGGTATTCTTTTGAAGTATTGATGAAGGGTGATCAAACCGGCGAATCGGCTCAGGCTCTGCAACAGAAAAAAGTGCAGTTGGCTGAAGATGAAATCCGCAACAAGATCACTAACAACCCGATGGTTAAAGCAGCCCAGGAAGCATTCCAGGGTCAGATTAAAAACATCGTAGAACTAAAGCGCGACAACGCGCCTAAAAAGTAAGGAGAACTTATGAAAGGTCTTCCAGGCGGAATGGCTGCTTTGATGAAGCAAGCTAACCAAATGCAAATGAAAATGAAAAAAGCCCAAGAGGAACTTGCTAAGGCTGAGTACGAAGCAACTTCTGGCGGCGGCGCTGTTACAGTTAAAGTTAACGGCGACCACATGATCACTGATTTGAAAATCAGCGCAGACGTTATGAAAGACGGCGACGTTGAAATGCTTCAAGACATGATCATGACTGCAACTAACGAAGCAGTTAAAAAAGCCCGTGATATCTCTTCCAAAGAAATGGAAAAAATCACTGGCGGCATGAACATTCCAGGAATGTTCTAGTCAGATAAACGGAGAAACCTTGCTTCACATCACCGCTCTTGAAAAATTAGTCCACGAAATGAGCCGTCTGCCTGGTATCGGGCCGAAGACCGCTCAACGCTTGGCCTATTTCATTCTTAAATCTGAGAGTGAATTTCCAGAGCGTTTAAGTGAAGCTCTTCTTCGTGTGCGCGCAGAAGTTCACGACTGCCCACAATGCTTTAACTTTACGGATGCTGATATTTGCCGTTATTGCAAAGATGCACACCGCTTGGATGAAGCTATCTGTGTGGTGGAGGAACCTTCCGATATTATGCGCATCGAATCCTCTGGCGCTTTCCGTGGCCGTTACCATGTTTTGCATGGTGCGATCTCTCCACTGGAAGGCATCGGTCCTAAAGAACTCAAAATCCATGAATTGATCGACCGAGTGGACGCAGGTTTGCGCGGTGACGGCCCCGTGATTAAGGAGATCATCCTTGCATTGGACGCAGATCTTGAAGGCGATACGACGATTTTGTACCTTGCTAAACAGTTGCAGGGTAAAGGATTGAAACTTTCTCGCATTGCCCATGGAGTTCCTATTGGCAGCGACATCGATTTCGTAGATGATAGAACTATGGGTCGTGCCCTGCAAAATAGAGTGGAGCTGTAATGTCCTTTATTAACTACAATGCCAAAGAGATTCACTGCAAAGTCGTGTATTACGGCCCATCATTGGGTGGTAAGACGACGAATATTCAGTGGGTTTACCAAAAAACGGCTGAGGATCAAAAATCCAAGCTGGTGGCATTGAATACGGACATCGAGCGCACTCTGTTCTTTGACTTCCTTCCACTAAACGTGGGGGAAATCCGCGGTTTCAAAACTCGCTTCCACCTTTACACAGTTCCGGGCCAAGTTGTTTACGATGCTTCCCGTAAGCTGATCCTTAAGGGTTTGGATGGAGTTATCTTCGTCGCTGACTCTCAAATCGAGCGTATGGACGAAAACTTGGAATCTTTGCGCAATCTTGAAACGAACCTTGAACAACAAGGTTACGACATCAAAGAAATCCCACTGATCATGCAGTACAATAAGCGCGACCTTCCGAATGTGGCGTCTTTGGCTGAGATGAGAAGCGCTTTAAACCCTTACAACGCTCCTGAAATCGAAGGCTGTGCTTCCGAAGGCCGTGGCGTGTTTGAATCTTTAAAGACCGCTTCTAAGTCCATTATCAATGTTCTTAAGGGCGGAACGACTCTGTAGTCGTTAAGTCCTCGCTGACCGGATATATATTAAAATTCACCTGAAATAAGCGACGGCCGGAATATGTTTTCGGATTGTGTCGAACCATTTGTTCTTTGGCGAAATCATCCAACAGTTGATTAAATGTATGATAATCCTCGGTCGTCATAGGCAGCAAAAGACTTTTGTAACGACGGACTTCTTGGGGAAGGTCGAAGGCCTTAAGAGCCTCTGCCAAACTCTTCTCGTGAAACTTGCGCAGGTTCAAGCTGCCTTTGTTGTCGGGCACTTTAAAGGCAACCACCTTAGATATCCATACACCCTTTTGCGGCTGTTCGATCAAAGCTAATTTATGCAGAATCTCGAGAGCTTGAATCACTTGCTCTTCGCGAATCCCTAAAATCTGCGCGAAACTTACGGAGCTTTTCTCGACATCGTCGTAACTGAAAAGAGACAGCAACCGAGGAAGCAGAGGATTGGAAATGAAATCCTCACTCTCTGCTAAAACCTGCGCTGAACTTTGCCGCTTTAAAATCTGGATCAACTTCTGACCGAAAATTTGTTTTTCTTTAAGAGTTGAAGTTTGCGTGTATTTAACCAGGCAAAAGAAATAGTCCCGTTCATCGGGGGTCAAAAAGCTGATTTCAGCCAGGGACGCCACGATTTTTTCAGTGAGCTTCTTTTTTCCGTGGATCATCATGCGCAAAAAAGAGCGACTGTTGAAGTTTAGCTCTGCAGCCCAAGCTTCATAAGAAAATCCAACGTCTACTTTTTTTCGAAAGGCATAATAATCCTGCAGATATTGATAGGCATCGAGATAATCGAAAACTTGCGGCTTAATGTATTTCACGAACAGTCCCCTTCCCTAGGGCACCAAGATGTTTAATTTCTGTCAAAGAATTCGCGTGCAGCGATCGCTACACGCAAAAGTTTTAGCGAGTCGGCAACATCTCACAAGCGCTTTGGATTGTTTCCACTTGAGTACGAGTTCTTAATCCAACATTGAAAAGTTTCAGAGCCTGAGCTGATAAAACGGGGCAACTTACACTCAAACCCACAACTTCCGCTTGAACCAATGCCACAGAATCCGCACCGGTCATACCGACTTGATATCGGCGGTTCATCATTTGCTGACGTACCAGTGTGTTTTCCACCAACGCCTTATAGGCTGCATAGTCACTGGCATCTTTGGAAAGCTTAACCTCCAGATCATGCTTTTGATTCAGCAGCACTTCGTAATCGCCGATCAGTGCGTTAGGTTCCGTCGCAGAACCCACTTGTCCCGGGCCCGCAGCGGCCATCGCCGACATGAGAAGGGTCAAAATGACCGTGCTTGCGATTGTTTTCATAATTTCTCCTGTAATATAGAGCCAGCACCAATTAAACGCGCTTTCACGGAGATCAGTTGTGGCTTCTTTAACTTTTCCAATCCCAAAAGCAAAAGACATGCCCCTATTTCCGGTTCCTTTTTGGCCTCGAACCCGATTAATCTTTGCTCAGGAAACGGCGATTTGGGGCCCCCGTGTAGCACAGGCTGCACAAGCCTTTCAGGTTCAAAAGAAGCTCGCATTTTGACTCAATTTTCCCTTACGACCTAGGGTTGGCTGTGCTATAGGATACGGCACCTTTTGGGCGTATAATAATCGTTCAAAGCGCGAGGTAATGACTATGAGTTATGATGTTGCTGCTGAAATTCAAAGACTGAAAAAAGAAAAGAACGCCGTAGTTCTTGCTCACTACTACGAAGATGGCGAAATCCAAGACGTGGCAGACTATGTCGGTGACAGCTTCTTTTTGGCTAAAAAGGGTCAAGAAGTGAAAGAGCAAGTGATCTTGCTTGCGGGCGTTGTGTTCATGGCTGAATCAGTAAAGATCATGAACCCGACTAAAACAGTTTTGGTTCCTGAGCTTGAGGCAACTTGCTCTTTGGTTAAGGGTGCTCCTTACGATAAGTATTTAGCTTGGCGCCAGCAACATCGCGATGGTATCGCGGTGACTTACATCAATTCCTCTGCCGAAGTTAAATCCATCTCTGATGTGATCATCACTTCTTCAAATGCCCAGCAAATCGTTAACGCAATTCCTAAAGATCGCAAGATCTTATTCGGACCGGATCAACACTTGGGTCGTTGGTTGTCTAAAAAATTGGGCCGCGAAATGGAGTTCTGGAATGGTTCATGCGAAGTCCACGTGTTGTTCAATGCGAACCGCTTGGCCGCTCTTATTCAAGAACATCCGGATGCTTTGATCCTGGCCCACCCTGAGTGTGACGACTCCGTTTTGGCTTACGCGAACGTGATTGGTTCAACTCAACATTTGTTGGACTCAGTATCTGCGAATCCTCACAAGAAATTTATTGTCGCGACAGAAACTGGTATTTTCCATCAAATGCAAAAACGCCGTCCTGATGCCACGTTCATTCAAGCTCCGGTTGTTGATGAAGGCTGTAAGTGCAATGACTGCCCTTACATGAAAATGAACAACATGGAGAAGATCAAACGTGCGCTTGAGACGTTCAAACCCGAAGTGAATTTGCCAGAAGCCTTGCGCTTGGAAGCGAAAACGTCTTTGGATCGCATGATGGATATCACCAGCGGTAAAGCCGTTACTTGGCCCGCTGAATTCACTCTTTAATCTTCGCCCAAGGACTCTGACATGCTGATCATAGATAATCACAAGTTAGAGTCTTTACGAAAACATCTGAACTGCCCCGATTTGCAGGTCTTTGCTTACGCTGAATGGGGCAGCGACAATCCCGATCACCGCAAATGGATTCACTCGCATCGCGATCAGATTATACTTAATTCCAATACTCCCCTGCATTCAAGTATCGCTCATACTCAAGGCATGGGAGTATTGATGATTTCATCCCATGCTGTCGGCGTGGATGTCGAGAACACTCACCGTGTTTTAGAACCCATCGCAAAGCGCGTAGCTAAGCCGGGAGAGTACGAATCCGCCCCCAGTGCTGCCAGCCTATGGACAGCGAAAGAGGCCTGCTTTAAGGCCCTTCGCCCCTTCAGCCAGCCCTCGGTCCTTTCAGAATTTTCTGTAGGGGATTGGCAAAAAATCACATCCCAGTATGAGACATTCACTCTCCTAGATTACTCTGAACACCAAGCCCCATCTGCCGGAGCTGGCGTGTGTTTCCACGAGCAGAAATTTAGTTTTGGTTTTTACTGCGTGAACCTTTAACTTTGGTCCGGTCTTGCCGAAGAGTTTAATATGCGTGGAACTCAACTGAGAACCCGCGGCTCATAAGGCAAGTTTCATTAGGGCAAGGTAGGTATAAATGGGAAACACAGCTGCAAACAAACGGATCGCTCCCCGTAAGGAAGTCTCACCGATTCATGTGTCGTATATGACTTCACTGGATGATTTCGCCAAGATCGCAAAAAACTGCGAAATCGTGGAAGCATCTTCAACAGGTCTGCTGCTTTTAGTAAAAAGAGAAGATCTGATTCCCACGGCGCTTAGAAAAAATCTGACGTTGGATGTATTGATTGGCGACAGAGTCTTCATGCATCTGGACGAAATGAACCTGGAAATTTCAGGTGTTATTAAAAGAACAAAACTATTGGGTAAAAAAGGTTTCCACATCGCTGTAGATTACAGTGAAGATGCTCCAGAATATTGGAGAGAATGTCTGATGGATCTTTTGCCAACTCCAGGAGAGATCGACGAAGAATAGTTTGTGTTTCAAATGCCTATGAGACTAAAAAGGGAATCCAACCGGATTCCCTTTTTTATTTGGCGTAAGTGGTTACCAGCTCATCAAGCTTGGCATTAAAGATCTTCTGCCCTTCGGCGCTTGCATAAGATTCTGATTTTAATTGCTGCTTATATTGTTCTAGCTCAACTGAAATAGTCTTCCAGTTGTTTTGACGAAGCCGCTGTTTATCCTCGTCTATCTGCTGGGCTGGCCCCATGATGTCGCGGAAATTAGCGCCTGCTTCCATTTGTCTTTGGAGTTCTTTTTCCCTTACACCGATGACTTCCATCTGAGACCTTGTGGCGCTGTTGGTTTTAAGTATTGATTCAATCTTCTCGTTCATCAGTCGTGTCGCACGATCATTTTCATAATCCTTGCGCACGCGAATTAGATTGGCCGGTGAAGCTGTCAACATTCCGTTTTTCATGCCTTCACTGGGCCCAGCTCCCGTATCCACCCACGTGAAAGGAACATTAAGATCACCCAGCACAGGCTGGATTCCCAAGTTTAAAAAGTTTTTCAGCGCCATAAATTCTGGCTTTAAGGCAGAATCATTGTCGGTTTTGTCATTCAGATATTTTGCCGTTGCATTCAGTTTTGCCAAAACTTCTGCTCGAGTCATTTTTTGAATGTCTCCCCAGTGGAGGTCTTTCGGCGCGCCGACTTTATCCAGGAGTTTATTGTAATCTGCAATTTCACGTGAAAAGTTCTGTACGAAATTCTTTTTTACATCGGCAAAGTGGATGAGGCGAATCATTGTATCGGGGGATGGAACTCCGACCTGTTGCTCCGGAGGAAGGACCTCTTTACAGTGGGCATAATCTTGAAGCTTTTCATAAAACCTGCGCAGTTCACTGTCGGAAGTATTTGCCGGAGGATTTGCACAACCCTCTTCGGCGTTCAAATAGCATGTATAAACTTTTGCGTCCTTTAGATAAGCACCCTCACACATGGACTGTACATTTGCCAAATCCATCGTAAGCTTTTTATTCGAAAACTTTCCGCCCACACAAATGGCAGCATCCGTGATCCTGACGCCATCTAAACCTTTTAAGGCTTTCTGAAGTTCGTTTTCGTCCTTAATCTGCGTTAGTTCCTTTTCTTTAGAAAGGAAGTCCTTTAGCAGAGCCCAGTTTGCGGGACTATTTCCCAATGGCCCTTGTTTATCGAAACCAACCACAACTTCAACTTGAGGGAAAGACTTTTTCCAATACAAACTAAGACTGCTAATGTTCGCTGTATAACAACCCCACAATGCCAAAGAACGAATTCCATCACCCATCGGTGGGTTTTTTAAGAATGCATCTGAGAGAGCTTTGTCATCAAGATCTCCGAATCGGCCGGCAAAATGTCCATTACCATCGTGACCTGAGACCACCATCGAAGAGAGCTGTACACCCTTTTGCTTTAAGTCCGCGATGCTTTTTTCCAAGGTCTTGGCATTTAATTCATTTTCCTGACGGAATTTATTCTCTTTTGCCATCGCATCTTCAAGATTTTTTGCGACAGTCGCGCACGCTGCGGTTTTTTCTATGCCAACGGAGCAGCCTTTTTTTAAGTAATCCGCATTCGCCTTCTGAGTAAGTTCCTTAAACTTGGCCTGATTAGCCATCATCTCTTTGGTTATTTCGGGAAGGACGATTACTTTTTCACCGCGCTTGGCAGCCGCTGCCTTCGCGGCTTCGATTTCTTTGGGATTTCCATTAAGATCTAAAAAAAGGATATCGGCGTTCGCAGTCGTCGCAAAGGACATAACAATTGCTAGAATGCTGAAAACGGATTTCAACATTAGCGCGGCTCCTTGATCAGCATTTGGAATTTCGCTAATTGCTTTTTAGGCAGAGCCGGATACTTCCTTGCGAAAGCTTTCGCTCCGCTGTTTTGTGCACGCAATACAAAGATATCGCGTTCGTAGTGACTTTTATTTTTGAAGAATTTTGTAAGACCCGCTTTATCGATCAGATCATCGCGGTCCCCAGGAGGAATCACCTGATGATCTCTTAGAGATTTATTAACAGGCCCACTGAGCTTTTCACTCGGATACTCTTTGGAATAAACGGAATAATTAATCTCCGCCGGTGGCGTGAGTGTATTTGATAAAGCTGTGGAAGCGCTCAAAAAAAGAACGAGAGCGCCGAGATATCTCAGCATGAATTTTTCCCTTTTGATTATGATAATCTACGAGGGAACAATTGTAAGGACGAGCCATTGCAACTCGTCCTTAGCCTAGCTTAAAGATCGGTGAATTTCGGCAAGCCCATTTCAGAAACCAAAACGATGGAATAATGCGGAGGCAAAAACCAGCTGATGGCTTCTGCGATTCCTTGATGTTCTTTTTCTGGAGGATTTCCCAATGACTCCAAAGAGAACGCCAAATCATAATGCTTACGATCCTGGCTCATCACCAAAACGCGCGGACGCATAACAGCCTGGTCTCTAAAGAACTCTTTGATAATGTTACGAACGTACTGCGGAAGGTAAGATGGCGCTGGCTCACCAGCATGAAGACCTTGGCCTTTTTCCATTTCCACAACACCAACCGGAGCCTCATCCGCCGTGCGATAGAACAATCCAGTTTCTTTGAAATGCCAAAGCATGCCGTATGTGAAAACGTAGTCGGGATAATTTTTTTGGGGATTCACCGCCAAGCCCACACCTTTAAGTGCCGCCCATTGCATGATTTTATTTGCTGGCTCTGTTGCATCCGCGGAAGTTTCCGCAAGCATGTACGGCCAACCATCAGGTCCCTGTTGAGGAGCATCTAGCATCAACTTAACTTTGCCGGAAGTAATCGCCATGAAGAAATCGATTTCCCATTGGTGATCACGTTGTTCATCATTAATTTTCACAAGTTCGTTCAAAGTCATAAATGCTCCAAGAAAGGACACTTTACTCCGGCCAAGCCGGAGGGCCTACAAATGAAAAAAGGCCAAACCCACAGGTTCAGCCTTTTTATTGCCCTTAAGAGTTAGGGTCAAGTCGGTATTAGTACTCTTCCACGATCACTAGAGAGCGGTAACCCACTTTAGTTTGTGGCTTGCCGTATTGGTCAACCATTTGGCGACCCGTCTTAGTGTCGATAACTGGCATTTGGCCTTTGTCAGCTCTAACAACAGCATCGTGGATGATGTTGATTTGGCCAGACTTAACACGCACGCAACCAGAGGAAGCACGTTGACCCAAAGCCGCCACACCGTTTGCTTCGCCACCAGAGATATCTGGAGGTACTTGGTGAACTGCCAAACCGCGAGCGTCGTTAAAGAACATCGCATATGGCATTTGGAATTTAGATTCACCGGAACGGTAGTTATAATCATAAACGCGTTTCACAGAATAGAAACCACGAGTGGTGTGTCTCCAGTGTGAGTTACGAGAACCTTTGAAGATTCCGTTGATCACACCTTTGAATTTACCGATGTATTCAACTTCTTCAGTTCCAGAAGAAATTGGAGTTGTCAGAACCAAGCGACGGTTTGTGTACAGGCGAAGAGTTTGAGCGCCATTGCCACGAGCTTTTTTATTGATCACGATGATGTTCGTGTAGTCGTTGAAATCAGTCTCACCAGCAAGGTAAGCATCTTCGAAAAACAATTGGCCCTTTGGAGCTTCGTAAGCATCTTCAACCATCAAACGTTTTTCAGCTTCTTCACGTTTAGAAAGTTTCAGTGGTGTTTCTTCCGGGAAAGACTGCGCAAATGCAGCTACAGAGAAAGTGGACGCCAAAAGCGCTGCCAACAACAATTTCATGATCACTCCTAACAAGTACGTTCTGGAACTTCGCACCCCTCGCGAATTCCGATGGAGTCAGATAACTTAGGAGACGAGGGAATGCATTAGTTTTCGAGAAATGAAGCATTCCTCCATACTTTGTAGACAGAAAATTATAAGGATTTAATCCAAGTACGGAAACTTGATGTGAGCGATTGGCTTATAGGGGCAGATTTTGGGCATAAAAAAACCGCCTTGTGGGCGGTAATTTTTCGATAGGCCAATCTTTTAGAAGATTGGTAGGGAGTACAGGATTCGAACCTGCGACATCCACCTTGTAAGGGTGGCGCTCTACCAACTGAGCTAACTCCCTATCGGTAAGAAGGACCTATGTTTATCTGCGTCCTTCGAACTTTGCAATATCTTTTTTAACTTTTTTAAAAATTCCCGTTAGTGCGACAGGCAAGTATCTTGCGTGAAGCGAAAACGCGAAGAAACCTTCGTCAGCTGCAAATGGGCGATGTAATAAGCGCTCTTGTCGCCAAGATCACTCATCGACAATACCATCACTGAACCCGTGTAGAGATTACCCATAACCGGAGGTTGAGGAGAATCTTCACGTTTAAATGATGTTAGCTTCAGACGGTACGTAGCACCACCACAGCTAGTCATTTGCGCAAACACGATGTTGTCTCTTTCGAAACCCGGGCCCTCGGCCAACACACGACGAGTTTCTCCATCGATTTGTCTGACCAGAAGCTGGCGACCACCGCTTGCTTGCTTCACAACTTTAAATGCGAAGTAAGATACATAGTTATCCTGTTCGACCTTCCACAAACCTTGGATATCATCCCAAGGGAATGGTTGCGCCAATGTCCAAGGCCATGGGACCGGACGATTGTCTCCAGTCGGCATGATGCTGCCTTCGTCGTAATCCCAAGCATGTGCGTGGTAAGACGAAGTCTGCGCATGACTTACACTGGAAAAGATCAACAGAGCTGCTAAAAAAATATGACGTAACATGAAAACCCCTACTAGTGCTCGAAATGTACTCGAGCAGCTTTATTCATGTAATAGCCGTTTTTGGCTCTAAAAATATATTTTGGTTTCTCGTAATCCGGTTCGATCAATTTACGAAGACGTTTGATCGTCACGTAAATCTTATTGTCATGGATCGCAGGATCGTATGGCTGCTTCCAAACATTTTCGACCAGGAATTCCTTAGAATAGATTGTGCCTTGGTTCTGAACGAACAGGCGCAATAGATCCAAAAGGATAAATTGATTTTTGAAATCGATACGACCCAATTTACGCTCAGTCACCGCATGGTTAACTTCGTCGAATACAAGGTCATAGCTGTGCTGAGAATCCGCACCGATTTTAGATGCGTAGAACTGAGCGATCTTAGCCAGGCGAACGTGGTTTTCGGAGTCGATAGATTTTTGAGCCAACGCCAAGTAAACGCGAGCCAAATCTTTATCGCCCATTTCGAAATACACATCACCCAATTGGATCATCAGGTAAGATGCAGAAACCACATTACGAGTCTCTTTAAGAGCGTCGTAGGCTTTCCACAATACCGTCACAGCTTCCTCGTGCTTTTTCATTTGCGCAAGGATGTTACCGTTCAAGATCAAAGATGAAATTTTCAAATCTGGAAGATTGTAAACCTGGAAGAACACCTCAAGGTTGTAGATCTCTTTCAAGGCGTCAGCATAACGTGCCACACCTGGAGCAGAGTAAACCATCGCAAGACCGAAGATGGCGTTGCAGATGTCCTCTTTGTTGTCAGAAGCAAGCGCGATCGCAAGCGCTTTTTGTACGTAATCCAAAGCCACTTCAGTTTGGCCCTTGTAAGACGCGCAGACAGCAAGAGTGTAGTAAGTTTTAGAGTTAAGTTCGAAGCCCTCATTCAAAACCAGGTCTTGGAGTTTTTCCTTAGTTTTGTTGATTTCTTCTGTTTGTTCGCGTTCGGCAAAAATACGCAACAACAAGTTTTGGCACTTGAGATATTGAGAGAAATTCTTTTCAGCGAAATAGCCTTCACTAGCTTCGCGAAGGTGATCCGCTGCGGGACCGAACTCTCCACGATCGCTATAAAGCTTGCCGAGCTCATAGGTGCGATCGAATTGACTCATAAGAAATTAAAACTCCAAGTTTTTTTGAGGAAGGACAGGTTTTGTCAGATTGTCAGGATATCGTCAATGAAGGATGCGAGACGTTGCTCAAAAAGTAGGCATAGTGAGAATTGATTTCAGTAATGTAATCCTAAGCCCTTACCACAACTGTGTTTACTCGCCGCAACATGTGGGAATTATTTAGAATAATACGTGTCCATAGTCGTCCGAAAGATGCTTTTTAACCTCTTGGATAAAGACTTTCACGTTAATGTTCTGTTTGTGGCGGATCGGCGTTACCGCCCAGATGTCCTTTTTTCCTTCGTTGAAGTTTTCCAAAACAGAAACCAGGCGGCCCCGTTTTATCTCCTCAAAAGCATAGGAACCCGGAAGGCGCGCGATCCCCAAACCCGCCAGGGCAGCCTTTTGCGTGACTCTGGGGTTATTACTTTTGAAATTCCCGGAAATGGAAACCTGAAAGTTTTTGCCTCGTTTTCTGAAACTCCACGAGCTGCGCTCGCCGATACAGTTGTGGTGAATCAAGTCCTGAGGCTCTTTCAGTGGAGGAGCAGAAGCCAGATAACTTTTGGAACAGACAATATATTCAAAACGAGAAGCAATTTTTTGCGCCATCAATGAAGAATTCTCTAGATGCCCGATACGAATCGCCACATCGAACTTTTCCTCAATTAAATCCACAATGCGCGTGGAAAAATTTAGCTCCACTTTCAAATCCGGGTAGCGCTTGGCCATTTCAATCACCACGGGCGCAATATAGTCTTCACCAAAAATTCCAGCCAACGTCACTCGCAAGGTTCCGCGAGGAGTATCTGATAAATCCAAAATTTCCTGCTTGGCTGAATCGAGACTTTTTAAAGACTCGCGACATGTCTCTAGAAATCTTTCCCCGAGATGAGTCAGCTGGACTTTGCGAGTAGAGCGAACAAATAGCGCGATACCCAAGTCAGCCTCTAATTGGCGGATGTTTTTACTGATGTGAGATTTTGAAACGTTCAAAATTTCGGCAGCTTTGGAAAAGCTTCCGAAATCGGCAACTTTGACAAACGAAATGATTCCTTGGAGCGACTTTATTGTTTCCATACAGAAACAGTATTGTTCCTTTTGTCGCCTAGTCAAGAAAGCGGTATCTCCTTATAATTCCTTCATTCAATACATCCAAGGAGTCAGTATGAAAATCAAAGCCGCAGTTGCGTGGAAAGCCGGAGCCCCTTTATCTATCGAAGAGGTTGAATTAGAAGCACCGAAAAAGGGTGAAGTGTTAGTTAAGGTCGTGGCAACGGGCGTTTGTCATACTGACGCTTTCACGCTGTCAGGAGCTGACCCAGAAGGTCTTTTCCCGGTGATCCTGGGCCACGAAGGTGGCGGCATTGTTGAAGCCGTAGGTGAAGGTGTCACGACGCTTAAAAAAGGTGATCACGTGATTCCACTTTACACTCCCGAATGTAAAGAATGTAAATTCTGTCTGTCTGGCAAAACTAATTTGTGCGTTCGCATTCGGGCGACTCAAGGTAAAGGTTTGATGCCGGATGGAACTTCTCGATTTTCTAAAGATGGCAAAATGATTCATCACTATATGGGTTGTTCAACATTTGCTGAATACACCGTAGTTCCAGAAATCGCGTTAGCGAAAGTAAATCCCGCGGCCCCTTTGGAAAAAGTTTGCCTGCTTGGTTGCGGAGTAACGACAGGTATCGGTGCAGTTCTGAACACGGCAAAAGTTGAGAAAGGCGCGACCGTTGCAGTTTTCGGCTTGGGCGGTATCGGTCTTTCCGTTATCCAAGGTGCAAAAATGGCGGGAGCTTCCCGCATCATCGCGATCGACATCAATGATGCGAAACGCGAAATGGCTGAAAAATTCGGCGCCACGGATTTCGTAAATCCCAATAAATTCGACAAACCAATTCAGCAAGTAATCGTGGAAATGACCGAGTGGGGCGTTGATTATTCATTTGAGTGTGTGGGCAGCACAGCACTGATGCGCGCAGCTCTTGAGTGTGCTCACCGCGGTTGGGGTCAATCGATTATTATCGGCGTAGCGGGCGCGGGACAAGAGATCTCTACCCGTCCCTTCCAATTGGTGACAGGCCGAGTATGGAAAGGTTCTGCATTTGGTGGAGTAAAAGGCCGTACTGAACTTCCAGGATATGTTGATCAGTACATGTCTGGTGCGATCAACATCGATGACATGGTAACTTTCGAAATGCCACTTGAAGATATCAACAAAGCCTTTGATTATATGCATGAAGGCAAAAGCATCCGTTCTG
Source organism: Bdellovibrio sp. ZAP7 (assembly GCF_006874645.1). NCBI lineage: Bacteria > Pseudomonadati > Bdellovibrionota > Bdellovibrionia > Bdellovibrionales > Pseudobdellovibrionaceae > Bdellovibrio > Bdellovibrio sp. ZAP7. Next base: position 3,942,651 of record NZ_CP030082.1, read on the forward strand.
TGATTAAAATGTAGGAGAGGCCATGGAAGTAAAACTTCTTAAGTCGCATAAGACATTCGAAGGTAAAACTCAGTTTTGGGAGCACGATTCAACCTCGACGAAAACCAAAATGAAGTTTTCAACTTTCATTCCTAAGGACTTGGTTAAGGGTTGTGTGATCTGGCTTTCGGGACTGACTTGCACGGATGAAAACTTTATAACCAAAGCCGGTGCTCAAAAGTATCTGGCAGAACACCAATTGATGGTGATCTGTCCGGACACCTCCCCGCGCGGACTGCAATTGCCGGGTGAGCATGACTCCTATGATTTCGGCTCTGGTGCGAGCTTTTACGTAGATGCGAAAACTGAAGGATATGCTGATCACTATCGCATGTTCACTTACGTCAGCGAAGAACTCTATGATTTGATTCAGACGCAGTTTCAGATTCCCAAAAATAAAATCTCCATCATGGGTCACTCAATGGGTGGTCACGGAGCTTTGGTGATCGGTCTTCGTGAAAGTAAAAAGTTTCAAGCAATCTCGGCGTTTGCTCCGATTGTGAATCCAACTCAATGCCCTTGGGGTGAAAAAGCTTTCACCGGCTATTTAGGTTCAGATAAATCCACTTGGAGCCAATACGATGCGACTGAATTGGTTCGCAGCGGCGCCAGACATGAAAACAGCATTCTAGTCGATCAGGGCTTGGCCGATGAGTTCTATGAAAAGGGTCAACTGCTGACCCCGCAATTGGAAAAAGCTTGTTTGGAAGTTGGACAAAATATCGAAGTAAAATACAGAGGTGAGTATGATCACAGCTATTATTTTATCGCGACGTTTATTGAAAACCACATCAAGCATCACGCGAATTTCTTAACGTAATGAAAACCAGGCTGTGCTTTTAAAGACTTAAAAGCACGGCTCCCGTTCCCACCACCAAGGCGCCGACAATTTGAATTCGACTGAGTGATTCTTTTAAGAAAAATGAAAATAGAACCGCAAAAAAGATAGATGCGTTCCTAAGGGAAATTGCAAATCCCGGCACAGAAACTTTTAATCCGTAAAGAAATATCACAAACGACATATTAGCTGCGATTCCTGCAGCGATTGCTTTAACGCTTTCAGTGCGCACGACTTGTTTCACGCGACTCATTCGCTCCCCAGTGATTGCAAACCACAGGAATGGCCACGAGATGACCATCGCAACCGCAAATAAACTTTTGGGCTCAGCGCCGTGATGCAAAGCCTGGTGATAACTTAAATGGTATCCGCCAATAAACAGAGCGCAGACCCAAGCCCACGGAATTTTCGCAAACCATCCAGAAGTTTCGCCTTTTCTTTCGCCAAGGCTTGGAAAGCTAAGCACCACAATTCCGCCTAAAACAAAAACAGCCCCGACAGTTTGCAAGGCAGAAGCTGTCTCACCCATGAATACTGTGGACATAATCCATACGAAAATCATCGCTCCGCCGCGCATGATAGAATACGCCTTACCCAGCTGACTTTGTTTTAAAGACCACGCAAGAGTTACGAAGTACGCACCCTCTGACAACCCGGAGAGTATCGCCCAACCCACGGGGTTTCCGGCCGAGAATCCATCTGGAAAGAGTATAAGGGAAATCGCAATGACCAGATTGCTGACGGTCATTGCCACAAATAGAAATGCTTCCTTGTCCTTGGTGGTTTTCGCGATAGCGTTCCAGCTGGCATGAAGAAAAGCAGAGATTAAAAGTAAAAGGGCACTGGTGTTCATCGGTGCCCATCATACGAAGTAAGATTACTTACGAGAAGAAATTTGTTTATCCATCTGACTTTTCTTTTCTTCCAGGCGCGCAAAAATTTGATCAACTTCTCGCTCAAACTCTTTTTGAGGTTGTTGCAGTCCGTTTAGAAAGGTACTCCAGTGCCGAGTAAGTCCTGCCATCGCAACGGATTCTCGCAGCTGCTCGTCGTTAGCGCCATGAAGTTTCGCAAATTCTGTATAGATGTAAACACAATAAGGACATGACGTCTGCGCTGACACCGCCACACTTATAAGATCAATAGTTGCAGGCGCCAAGGGGGCCTTGGAATTCATGCTTAGCATCTTGTGTTCATTCCAGGCTCCCGCAATTCCCTTAGCTGCATAGGGTTTCACGAATGCGGGGGTAAAACCCAAAGTACTTTGCATATCACGATAAGCACCATCCGCATCCCCGATCAAGGGAGTTGTCTCGTACTCAACGACGGATCCAGGTTTTCTGCTTTTAAGATTTGTTACCATTTTATCGACGTCCATTTTGAATTTGGGAAATGGAATCGGTGATCCCTCCCAAAATGTCGCCCACTTGCGAGTATCAGCCGCAATAGCGATCGCAAAATTTATTTCTTCAGAAGTGGCCCCGTTGAACTTGGCTGCACGCTTATGAAAATAAATACAGTACGTACAAGGAATCTGCGCTGCGACTGCCAGACCAATCAACTCCTTAGTTTTCGGAGTCAGTGCCGTCGTAGGGTTTAATTGCACATCGCGAAACTCCTGCCACGCGCCTGAAATCCCTTCTTGTGGAAACTCTTTAAGAAAAGTCGGGACCATCCCCATGGTGCTACGAATTTCTTCATAAGCTTTTTGTGCCTCAGGATTCTGCGCCACAACCTTTTCACCAGGTCTTTGAGCCGCAAACGCGACAAAGAAAAACAAAAGCGGTGCAAGCAAAGGCAAAAAGAACTTCATAGTTACTCCAATGTGAATACCTAAATCCTATTCACACCAAAGCTCCACGTTGAGCGCCCTCACAAAAAAACAAAGGGCCAGTCTTGCGACCAGCCCTTTGCATTCAAAAACTTCCAATTTCTAATTTCCAATTTCCAGAATGTCGTTCACCACTAGTGGTGAGCGACATTTTGTTGGCCTGTGTACTGAGCCTTGATACCAAACTCGCGTTCCTTTTGGATTTTGAAGATCTCTTTTGGATTTTTAACATCCAAAGCGTTGATCAACACTTGATCCACATGGTCCACCAGGATGACTTTCAAGTCTTTCATCACTTCCTTCGGGATGTCCTTAAGATCTTTTTCATTCTCTTTAGGACAGATGATCATCTTGATGCCACCACGGTGTGCCGCCAGAGTTTTCTCTTTCAAACCACCGATTGCCATCACACGACCACGAAGGGAAACTTCACCCGTCATCGCAACTGTGCGCTTAACTGGGATCTTAGTGATTGCTGACACGATTGAAGTCGTCAATGCGATACCTGCTGAAGGACCGTCCTTAGGAACTGCGCCTTCTGGCAAATGGATGTGCACGTCGATGTTCGCGAAGTATTCTTTGTCCAAACCGAACAAAGGACCTCTTGAACGTACGTAGCTCATCGCAGCCGCACAAGATTCTTTCATCACGTCGCCCAGTTGACCAGTCACCGTGAATTTACCTTTACCAGGTACCACGCTTACTTCGACAGCCAACAAGTCACCGCCCACTTCTGTCCAAGCCATACCGTTTGTAAGACCGATTTCATTTTCAGCTTCGATTTGACCGAATTTGAATTTATGAGGTCCCAACAACTCTACCAGTTTTTGTGAAGTTACAACGTAACCTGCATTTTTACCGGTTTCAGCTTTCGTAGAAGTCTTAGCTCCCTTAGCACCTTTTTTAGCAGCAGCTGTTTTACCAGTCGCTTTCTTAGCAGTGCTTTCACCTTTAAAGTCATTCAAAGTTTCGTTCATCACGATGTCTTTAGCTACTTTACGGCAAACGTTCGCCACTTGTCTTTCAAGGTTACGGACGCCGGCTTCACGAGTGTAGAAGCGGATGATGTCGCGGATAGCTTCATCTTTCACCGTAACTTTGTGATCTTTCAAACCATGGTTTTCCAATTGTTTTGGAACCAGGTAATTTTTCGCGATGTGGAATTTTTCCTGCTCAATATAACCTTCAAGCTGGATGATTTCCATACGATCCAACAATGGACGTGGGATTGTATGAAGACTATTCGCAGTCGCGATAAACATTACTTTTGAAAGATCGTATTCAACTTCAAGATAGTGATCTTGGAACGTAGAATTTTGCTCTGGATCCAAAACTTCAAGCATTGCTGCTGAAGGGTCACCTCTGAAATCGTTCGCCATTTTGTCGATTTCATCCAGAAGAACCAGTGGATTACCTTTATCAACCTTGCGCAAAGCTTGGATGATTTTACCTGGCATCGCACCTACGTACGTTTTTCTGTGACCGCGGATCTCTGCTTCATCTCTCACGCCACCCAAAGAGATACGTGCGAAAGAACGATTCAAAGATTCAGCGATTGATTTCGCCAAAGATGTTTTACCTACGCCCGGAGGACCTGCAAGGCACAAGATAGGCCCCTTCATATCTTTCGAAATCGAAAGAACTGCCAAGTACTCAAGGATACGATCTTTAACCTTTTCAAGTCCGAAGTGCTCGTCATCCAAAATGCGTTGAGCATTTTTGATGTCATGTTTCTCTTCGGAGTAATCCTGCCATGGAAGTGACAAGATCCAGTCGATGTAGTTACGAACAACTGTCGCTTCCGCTGACATCGGTGACATAAGTTTCAATTTCTTGATCTCTTTCATCACTTTGTCTTTAGCTTCTTGAGACATTTTCTTGTTCTTACATTTGATCTCTAGATCTTGAAGCTCAGCTTGGTAGTCGTCTTTCTCGCCAAGTTCTTTTTGAATAGCCTGCATTTGCTCATTCAAATAGTACTCTTTCTGAGAACGCTCCATTTGCTTCTTCACGCGAGTGCGGATCTTTTTCTCCACTTCAAGGATTTCGATCTCGCCCGTCATCAAGTTCAACAAATGTTCCAAACGTTTGCTGGCATCGATGATCTCAAGAACTGCCTGCTTATCTTCAAGCTTCAAGTTCAATTGAGCCACGATAATGTCAGCCAACTCACCTGGGTTCTCGATAGTCGAAACTCTCATCAAGATTTCTGGTGGGATGCGTTTATTCAACTTCACGTACGTTTCGAATGTCGTTTTCACAGAGCGAACAAGCGCTTGTGCTTCAACTACGTTGGTACCGTCTTCGTCCAGGGACTCCACAGCCACCATGAAGAAGTTGTCGTTGTTTACGAAATTCTTAATCTTTACACGACGTTTACCTTCGACCAAAACCTTTACAGTTCCATCCGGCAAGCGAAGCAACTGAATGATCGTACCTACGGTACCGATCGCAAAGATGTCCTTGGGTTCGGGATTGTTCGTTTTAGCGTCTTTCTGTGCCGCCAAAACGATATCGGTTTGTTTGGCCATCGCTTCTTCTAGAGCGTTGATGCTCTTTTCGCGACCTACAAACAAAGGCATCATCATATGTGGAAAAATGATGAGGTCTCTTAGGGGCAAAAGCGGTAGTTGTGTTACTTTTCCCTCGCTCATATCCTCTCCCTCCCTTGGGTTAACGAGCTTCTTGCACTATTAGAACAAGAGGATCTTCATTCAGGTTAATTAATCCGTTAAAAACCTTAGCGAATCCTTCACTTATTTTAACTATGGTAACGATTGCTGGGAAGTAAATATGTGAGTCTGAAATATAAGTCTGGCCCATCACAGTTTTTGGCCTGTCAGATACCTGCTTATCTTTTAAGCATATCGTAAAAAAAGATGACCCGAAAATTTATCTAAATATCGAGCAGAATTGAGATTCTTTCCTAATTGTAATACCCCCGAAGCAGATTTTAATCCCCTTTTTTAGCGACTTGATCGATAAGTGCTATGTGACACGCGAACAATCCAAATGGGCTCATACCAACTCACTGAGCCTCAAGTTGCTTATAGCGACCTGGGCAGTCAGTTCTTTCGCCACGTTAGTTTTAACGGCGGGCCAGCTTATTTTGGATTATCAAAAAGACTTCGACAAGCTGCAGAATAACTTCTCCATCATCAAGAACTCGTACTTGGATTCCATGGCCGAGCACTTATGGTCCTATGACACTCGCCTTTTGGAAATCCAGTTGGATGGTTTAAGTCGCTTGCAAGGTGTGAGCTATCTGAAACTGGTTGCGGATAATAAAACGATCTATGAAACAGGCGTCACGGACCCAGCCGAGGAAAGCCACCGCAGCTTCGATATTTTGCATAAAAATACCAACGAAGTTTTAGGTACTCTGGACGTCGAATTGGATGTCAGAAATCTGCGCGAAAAATACTTCCACGAGGCCATTTGGATTTTCATCCGACAAGCTGCCAAAACCATGATCGTGGTTTTCTGTTTGTACTTTATCTTTAACCGTATCGTGGTTGTGCATATCAAACGTGTCGTTGAGCATTTAACTTCTGATGAGCGCACGCGTGGAGAGTTACGCCTGAACCGTCCGCACAGCGAGGTAAAAGACGAACTGGATATCTTGGTCGACTCTATCAATAAGTTTAAGATCGAATTGCTGGAAGCCAACCAGCAACTTGAACAACTGAATCAGGCCCTTGAACACAAGGTCATGAATCGTACTCGTGAGCTGACGACGAAAAATCAAAGCTTGGAAAAAGCCATGCTGCAGATCAAGCGTATGCAAGCAACCTTGGTGGCTCAGGAAAAACTCGCTTCCCTGGGCAGTTTAACAGCCTCTGTGGCACATGAGATTCGCAATCCACTGAACTTCGTTTTGAACTTCAGTGAACTTTTAAGTGAGTCTGAAGACACCGAAGAAATTAGAGAAATTAGTCGTGTTATTCTAAAGCACAGCCAGCGTATCGATCAAATCGTTCGCTCCATGCAGATCCTATCTGGTTACGATAGCGACATCTTAGAACAGACCGATGTGAATGAAGTTGTTAAAAAATCTTATCAGCAAACTATTGCCAATCGTGCATTAGGTTCTGCATATATTCCCCCTAAGGTGAATTATCGCCTGGCTGACTCTGTCCAAGCACAAACATATTCGGCTTCCCTAAGCAGAGCTCTCTCAAACATCATCGATAACTCGATTCATGCTCTTGAGAAAAAAGTTTTAACTGAAAAGAACTTTGACCCTGAATTGACAATCTCCACTGCAGTTCGCGGGGACAATGTGGAAATTTCTATTCGTGACAATGGCATCGGGATTCCCTCAATTTTGGGAGAAAAGGTATTTGATCCTTTCCTAACTACCAAAGCACCTGGAGAAGGGGCTGGACTTGGGTTGACTGTCGCATTTAACATTGCCCAAAAGCATGGCGGCACATTAAAGTACTCGAGTGAGTTCGGTCAGTGGACTGAATTCGTAATGTCGTTGCCAATGGTACACGAAAGAATTCATGCATGATTCATATTGTGGTCGTCGATGATGAAGCAGACACACATCTGCTTTATAAATTGAAATTTAAAAAATTTTTCGCTGCCTTGGGTGGCGTGAAATTGGTTTCATTTTTAAGTGCCATCGATTGCCTCAACTATCTTCGCGTTGCGGATGCTCCCAAAGTTGACCTGATCATGTCTGATATCAACATGCCAGAGATGGACGGATTTGAACTTCTTCAGGAAGTCCGCAAAATGCATCCGAATATGTTGTTTTATGTAGTTAGCGCCTACGAATCTTCTGAATTCCGCAGCCGCGCCGAGCAACTTGGTGCGCAACGCTTCTTAAGCAAACCCGTCGATTTCCACGCACTTGGCGAAGCTCTTAAAATCGATCTCAATCTTTCTTTGTAATCCAACGTAAATTGCTTTTAACTTTGATCCTGAGGAAATTAGTTTCGTATAACTACGAAATCACGGAGGGATCCTTATGACAAAGTTAGTTTTAACAGCGTTTTTGCTGATCACGGGAAGTGTTCCAGCGTTCGCATCACCAATAACTGCAGATAATATCGTGGGCCGCTATAATGTTGAAGCATCCTATATGTTTCAAAAGGCTTACCTGAAATTCCGCGTTTTGAATAACCAGGAATTTGAAATCCAACGTTACTATAAAGACGGCCATTCTGATCCAACTTGCCAAGGCACGTTCGTCGTTACAAACAGCTTTTATTATGATCACACAGGCACTCTGAGCTCAGGTGGACGCTACTTTAAAGGCGTATTCACTTGTCCAGACGACCGCTCTAAGAAAATCGATTTCAACATCGACTACAAAGGTACTCAGGTTGAGGAGCTGCCAAGAGGCGTGAACGTAACAGCAACCACTTCCATGGTTCCCGGCGCAAAACTAAAAGCCTACGTAATCAAACTTCCATAGCCCTAAAGCCGCCCGAAAAAACAAACCCCCAAAGATCACTCTTTGGGGGTTTTTAATTCTCGATTCTCGATTTTCAGCGAGCTAAGCGGAACTTTTCTTAGCTTCTGCCTCAGCTTCAGCTTTCATTTCCTCTTCAGTTTTGTAAACCAACATTGGCTGCCCGCCATCGTTGATCACGTTTTCATCGATGATCACTTCTTTCACGTTATTTTTAGATGGGATGTCGTACATGATGTCGAGCATCGCCGTCTCAAGCACACCACGCAGACCGCGGGCACCTGTTTTACGTTTCAAAGCCATTTGTGCCACTGCACGAAGTGCTTTATCAGTGAACTTCAATTCAACGCCCTCGAAAGAGAACAATTTTTGGTATTGCTTAGTGATCGCGTTTTTAGGGCGAACCAAGATATCCATCAATGCATCTTCGTCCAATTGGCCAAGAACCGCGATCGCCGGAAGACGACCGATGAACTCTGGGATCAAACCGAACTTAGACAAGTCATCTGGCTCCACTTTCGCAAGTAGATCTGCAGACGCTGCCTCTTTGGCAGTGCGGATTTCCGCAGCGATACCAAGAGTTTTATTTGTCGTTCTGTTTTCGATGATTTTATCCAAACCAACGAATGCACCACCCACGATGAAAAGAATGTTCGTTGTATCCACTTGGATGAATTCCTGTTGTGGATGCTTACGACCACCTTTCGGAGGCAGATTTGCCACAGTACCTTCTAGGATTTTTAGAAGGGCCTGTTGCACACCTTCACCCGATACGTCACGAGTGATGGATGGATTTTCAGACTTACGGGAAATCTTGTCGATCTCGTCCACGTAAATAACGCCTTTTTGGGCTTTTTCGACGTCGTAGTCAGAAGATTGAAGAAGGTTTAGAACAACGTTTTCAACGTCTTCACCCACGTAACCAGCTTCAGTCAAAGTCGTTGCATCCGCCATAGCGAATGGAACGTTAAGGATTTTGGCGATAGTTTGCGCCAACAATGTTTTACCGGAACCAGTTGGACCGATCAAAAGGATGTTGGATTTTTGCATTTCAACGTCAGCAGATTTTTTCCCACCAGACATCGCGTTAACACGCTTGTAGTGATTGTGAACTGCTACCGCCAAAGTTTTCTTAGCTTGAGTTTGGCCAATGACGTAATCATCAAGGTAAGTTTTGATATCAGCTGGTTTAGGGACTTTAAAGGTGCCCTTAACTGCTGTCTCTTTCTCTTTTTCCTCGTCGATGATGTCATTACAAAGGTCAATACACTCGTCGCAGATATACACGCCAGGACCAGCAATAAGTTTTTTAACTTCTTTTTGGCCTTTACCGCAGAAACTACATCTCAATGTGCCGTTGGTGTCTTTAGTCGTCATCGCTGATTACCCTTTTTTCGCCTTACGAGATTCTACTACGTGGTCAAGCAAACCGAACTCTTTAGCTTGGTAAGGGTCCATGAAATTGTCCCTTTCCATTTGCGATCTCAAGAATTCATAGTCACGGCCCGTGTGAGTTTCATAAATACGAGTCAGTTTTTCTTTAGTTTTCAAAAGCTCTTTAGCATGGATTTCGATATCAGTTACCTGACCAGACAAGCCACCACCAGAAAGAAGCGGTTGATGGATCATGATACGGGTATTTGGAAGGCTGTAACGCATACCTTTAGTTCCTGCCGTCAAAAGCAAAGAACCCATGGATGCTGCCATACCCATGCAATATGTCGCCACATCGCACTTCACAAACTGCATCATGTCGTAAATCGCCATCCCGGCAGACACGCTGCCCCCTGGAGAGTTGATATACAAGTGAATTGGTTTTTCTGGGTTATCCGATTCAAGGAATAGGAATTGCGCGATAAGAGCATTGGCTACTTCATCCGTAACCGCTGTACCAAGAATGATAATACGGTCCTTAAGAAGGCGGGAATAAATATCGTATGATCTTTCGCCTTTGGAAGTTTGCTCGATGACGTAAGGAATTAGTGCCACTGGTGTCTCCTAATAGTTGTCTGTACCCTTCGGCCGTGCCGAAGTAGCTGAGGTCTTATGCTGTGCTACCTATCGGAATACTCCAGCAAGACTTTATGAAAAAGCCTTTGACCCCCCGGAGTGCTATGTTACATCTAACAAAGCCCGAATTACACAATCATTTTAAGAGGTTTACTATGGCTTTTAACTTACTGAACAAAGATATTGATACTTTGACTTGCCCGGCTTTGGTCGTGTTTTCAAAGTCTTCTTCACAAAAAGACAAGCTTGCAAAAGTGACTCATAATGAGCTGAACAAACAGCTGGTCGATTCAATCACTGAAAAAACGATTACTGGGAAACATCAGGAAGCGATTACTTTCCGCGAATTCAATATCTCTGGCTACCGTCATCTTATTGTTGTCGGTCTTGGTAAAGAAAACGAAATCACACACGAATCTGTTCGCCAATCTGTGGCATCTGCACTTGAAGCAATCAAAGCTTTGAATGTTAAAGAAGCCGCTTTGCATTTTGACGGTATCACTGCAGGTAAAAAAGATGCTGCTGATTTCGCAAAAGCGGTTGCTGAAGGTTTAGTTCTAACTTCTTACGTATTCGACGAATTGAAGTCTTCAACTAAAGCTAAAAAAGATGAAGATGAACTGAACGTTCACGTTGTTACTAAATTGGCGGCCGACAAAGCTGTTAAAGCGGCTTTCAACGAAGGCGCAGTTTTGGGTAACGTGGTTAACTTCTCTCGTCGCCTTGGTGATATGCCAGGTAACTTGATGACGCCGACAATCCTTGCTGACTCTGCCGTGGCGGCAGCTAAAGGTATCGCAAACTTGAAAGTAACAGTTTGGGATAAGGCTCGTATCAAAAAAGAAAAAATGGGCGGCCTTCTGGGTGTTGCTGCTGGTTCTGATCAAGAGCCTCGCTTCATCATCATGGAATACAAAGGTGCAGCTGCTTCTAAAAAACCGGTTTGCTTCGTAGGTAAAGGTCTAACTTTTGACTGCGGTGGTATTTCTATTAAGCCGGGTGCCGGTATGGAAGAAATGAAATACGATATGTGCGGCGGTGCAAACGTGATCGGTACTTTGCTTGCAATCGCTCAATTGAAATTGAAAGTAAACGCAGTTGGTTTGGTAGCTTCTACTGAAAACTTGATCAACGGTTCTGCAACTAAGCCAGGTGATGTTCACACAGCTCGCAACGGTAAAACGTTCGAAGTGAACAACACGGATGCTGAAGGTCGTTTGATCCTTGCAGACGCTTTGTCTTACGCTACTGAGTTGGCTCCGCAAGTGATCTGTGATGCTGCAACTTTGACTGGCGCGATGGTTATTGCTTTGGGCAATACACACACTGGTTACTTCACTCGCAACTCTGCTTTGAAAACTAAAATTGAAAAAGCAGCAGTTCAATCTGGTGAGTGGGTTTGGAACATGCCTTTGACAGATTACCACGTGAAAGACATGAAAGGCGTTTACGCTGATCTTTCTAACATCTCTTCTGGAAAAGGTGCAGGTTCTGCAACAGCAGCAGCATTCCTAGAGCAGTTCGTTGGCGAAGGCATCCCTTGGGCTCACTTCGATATCGCTGGTACTGGTTGGGCTGTTGGTAATCGTCTTCCATACGCTCCTAAAAAAGGTGCTTCTGGTGCGATGATCCGCACGTTCGTTGAAGTAGCTAAACAATACGTTTAGTTCTTACTTAGCATAATGAATCTAAAGGCCTTGGGGAGACCCAGGGCCTTTTGTTTTTTGTCATCTGGCCTTCGACTTTCGTGGCCGCAAAATCATAATATTCTTATGAAAAGTCGCTCCCATTTTGCCATTTTGTCCTTGGCATTTTTAATGTGTTCGTGTGCGACTTTGCCAAAAGAAGTGCAGCGCAGTCCCAGCAGCACTTTAGATCCCGATCCAACGACAACTCTTTCAAAACGCGTTAAAGAAAAACTTCAAGGCAAGCACGATCTCTCCGGTTTTCATCCCCTATTCTCCGGTGAAGATGCCTTTGTCGCCAGAATAGCATCCATACGCGCAGCCGAGCGGTCGCTGGATATGCAGTACTACATTTGGAATAACGATCTTACCGGCAACATCATGACAGCTGAAACCATGAAGGCAGCCGATCGCGGCGTGCGCGTACGCATTCTACTGGATGATTTGAATCTTGGTCAGTACGAGAAAGCCTTACGGATCATGTCCTTGCATCCCAATATACAAGTGCGCATGGTAAACCCATTCGCCAATCGCAGCTTTCGGATTTTCGATATTACTCGCTTAAGTGAAGTGAATCGTCGCATGCACAATAAAGTTTTTGTTGCCGACAGCGAGGTCGCGATCGTGGGTGGTCGCAATATCGGGAACGAATACTTTTGGGCAAGTGAAGGAATTAATTTCGGGGACCTTGATTTGTGGGCGATTGGGCCTGTCGTATCAGGACTGTCCAAAGAATTTGATGCTTATTGGAACAGCGAAATTGCTTATCCGATTGCCTCGCTCACCCCCTCTCAGAAGGTGAGCGAGGACGATCTAAAACAGTTTCGAGACAAATTAAACGAGGCCTACCAGAAAGCCTTGGACACGCCTTATACCAAAGGGCTACGCAACGACAAACTGCTGGCGGATTTTGCCTCTGGAGATATTGAAAAGTATTGGGGCGAAGCCCATGTGGTATACGACTCCCCTGCAAAGTTTAAAGAAGACCCCAAGGACCAGGGGGACAATCTTCAATCACAACTTCAACCCTATATGGCCGGTGCTAAGGAAGAAATCATGATGATCTCTCCTTATTTTGTTCCTGGTGACCAAGGGGTAAATAATCTTTCTGAAAAAGTTAAAAAGGGAGTCCACGTTACCGTCCTGACAAACTCACTGGCATCAAGTGACGTTAGCAGTGTCTTTGCCGGTTATAAGGGATATCGAAAAGATTTGATTCGAGTTGGAGTGGAACTTTATGAACTGCGCCCTCGCTTTCACAAAGATCTGATTAAGCAAAAAAAATCCCTGGGTTCCAGCGGCTCACATGCCGGTCTTCACGGAAAAACTTTGGTGTTTGATCGAAAGTATATTTTCGTGGGTTCGATGAACTTAGATCCCCGTTCGGTGCACATAAATACTGAAATGGGGGTCGTTGTTGAAAGTGCCGAAATGGCTGGTAAGTTTTCCACCCGGTTTAAAGAGAATCTTCCCGAGATTGCGTATGAACTTAGTTTAGATATCGATGGTGATCTGCAATGGACCACGTTCGACGATGGACGAAAAAATACCTTCACTTCTGAACCAGAATCAAGCTGGTGGCAAAGAGTGAAGGCATCATTTATGTCGTTATTTATTCCTGAAAGTTATCTCTAGAACGTCACTACGATTGGGTGACCCAAGTAACGAGCCACTTCATTGCTTTGGATAACCAAGTCAGAGTTGTTCAGGTTCTTCATACGAACTGATTTTAGCAACCAAGTTTTTGGCCAGTGATCCGGAAGATTTGCAAAACGAACAACGGTGCCAGCACCTTCGTTGAATTGGAATTCGCCGTCTGCAGGTCTTTCTCCCAAGATTTTAGCGATTGGCAACCAAAGAGGATTAATTTTCGCCATGTCTTTTGAATATTCACATGTGCCTTCAACTTCCATTGATGGTTTATCACCAGAAACGGAAACGCCTTCAGCTTCAAATACCAGACTTACTTTGGAAAATTCCTGACACGCGAGTTTTCTTTGGCCGTTTTGATCAACGAAAACAAAGTGACCCAAAGAAAATCCGGAACCCTCTGGAGTTTTTTTAAGCTCAAAGCCCGTTACTAAACGCTGCTTTACTGCATCTTGAAGTTTGTCTCCAGAAAGATGAGAAAAATCAAAACCGGTTCTTACTGCGGCTGGATCACGATCAATGTAAGTACTTGCGGTATTATAGTGAACAACAGAATAGCCCACGCCAAAGCAAACAAATAAAAGTCCGAAGACTCCCACAAATTTCTGCATATAGTTTTCCTCTTATATGCAGAATAGCATGGGCCTTGGCGGAACTCGCTGTTTCTGTAAGCAGTCAGGCCTATCGTCTAGGGGCCCTAGTACGAAATGATCACACTTTGCACGGGAACAGTCTGGTTCCCTATCTGCATAGAGCGAACTTGCGGGTCCAGAGTCATTTGCGGAACGGGAGCGTCTTTGCGTGAACGGTAAGCGGCTTGAATAACTTGAACTTCGCGGCCCTTAGATTGAAGGCTTAAGTTTACTTGGCTCGTATCTTTAGCATTCACTGCAAAGTTGATCACACCTTTATTGGAAACCGCAGATGCGACCTTCTGGCCATTCAAATAAATCCCAACAGTTTCACCATCGGCAGCCGTAGTAAGAGCACTAATGTAACGACCACCAGTATAGTCCGTCGGATTAGAAGAAAATCCTTCGGCCGTGGATTGCCCGACATCGATGATAGTAAGGGAAGCGGTGATCGAGCCCGAAGTTGAAGCGGCGCTAGCATGTGAAGAGGCCACCAAAAGTACCAATACTGACAAACTCACAGTCCAAAACTGTTTTGAGATTTTCATCGGGGCTCCTTATCTGGATTTACATTCGCAGACCTAGGAGCAATAGGTGTTCCCGATTCAGATGTGTTTATTTGAAGCTAGATGGAAAATCCCCTGTCTAAAGCTATGACAGGGGACGAAAACTGGAGTTTTACTTATAGCCTTTAAATTCAGCCTTAAGTTCGCGAGCTTCATGGGCAATCGCCAAAAGACCCAATTTCGCAGTCCAACCATAGACATTTTCTTGCGGGCAACCCGGCGTATTGATCGCCAAATCAGAGACACAAAGACGCTTATAAACTGCACCGGGGCTGTTTAAACTTTCCGTAGAGCTTTTCTCGGAGTGAGTTCTTAAAAAGCCACCTGCCAATTCAGAACCGATCATGTAAATCACAGGCTCCGCACTCGCCCCGTCAGATTCTACAATTGAAGGAATGCCTTCTTGAATGATCACTTCCTCAACGTCACGACCGCCTTTGGCAGCTTTCATTTTTTTACGGGATTTATAGCTCCACTCTTTTACTTCCGCGCCAGAACCGACACGAATAACTGCGAGTCCATAAGTACCCGCATTGTTTTTTACGAATACAAATGGCTCCTGAGTGATTCCGCGTTTTTGATATTCTGCTTTTAGATGCGCAAGCATGGCGTCCACACGAGCGGCCAATGCGGCACGACTGTTTTCATCACCAATATCGAAGTGCTCGAATAATTCCGTTTCAACTGTCATCAGAAACGGATCGATTTTTGCGATCGCGCTGAATTCTTTGACAAGCTGATTATAGTATTTGAAGTAAGTGCTTTTTTTACGTTGATACCAACCCAGCTCGCGCGGTGGATTCATCGGAAATTCAGTCACTGTCTTTGCCCACTCTTCATAGGCTTCAGAGAAATCGTTATTGCTGATAATCAAATCTGGCTTAAACTCTTTCATCAGGCTTCCGCTCATCAAAGCAGAATGAACAGTGATTTCGTTTCCGGCCGAGCTTGTGATTTGCATGGGCTGTTCAAGTTCACGAGGAATCGCTACTTTAACTTCAATGCTGGAGGCTTCGATAAGTGATTTAATCGTGAAGACGTTCTCCCAATAGAACGCATTGTTCGTATGTTCTTCAGTAACCAACAGGATCTTTTTAATTTTTTCGCCATAGTGCTCGATGATGTATTTATTCATTAAGCTGACGGAAGTCTCTTTATCCGTTGGGCAGATGTTATTAAAGCCTGCTGGGAAAATATTCGCATCCACGTTTGAAATCTTGTAACCGGAGTCACGGATATCATAGCTGGAATAAATCGGATGTTGGAATTCATTGGACTTGGCTTTGAACCAAGAACAGATTTCCTGCATGTTGGCGAGTGTTTGTTTGTGAAGGGTAAGCTTCGCCATTAATTCTCCTTAAAATCTCAACTACAAATTTGGATCGACGCCTTCAGCAGCTTTTGGAGCTGCCTTTTTCTGAGGAAGCGATTGTATAGAAGAACTTTCTTCTCCCGGCAACAACGCATCCGCTTTTGTGCGACCTGATCTTTTGATGCTGTTAAGTTTCTTAGACTCCTCCGTCAGACCCATGGATTCATGGCCCTGATACAGAAGTCTCTCTGTTTTTTTACGTACTTCGTTCGTCAATGTGAAAAACTCAATCTGGTAACTGTTTTGAGTTTGTCCAGATACGGGTTTATATAATTCTGCGCGATCAATCAATCCAATCAATGCACCACCCAAGTGGGCCTGCTGACTCGGGTTTTGCTTTACGGCCTCAACTTGTAGATACAATTCACTATATGTTGTTTTAAGTTGTTTGAGGGCCTTAGGAGACCAGCGGCTGTCATTCAACTCCATAGCTTTCAGCAGATAAACTTGGACAAACTTTTGCGAGGCCACGAACGAATCAAAATTTTCTGGCGAAAGCTGATTGGTTGTGACACTGCCCATTTGGTAATAAGTCTTTGCGAGCCAATCTTTTTCAAGCTTACTGGGATCGGATTCAGCGCGAATTTTCGCAATGCCTTTTTCCGCTTCATTCAGATATTGAACAGCTTCTTTTTCTCGCCCCATGCGGCTGTATGCCGCCGCCAAACGCGCTGGAATTTCCGCGTGCCCCACAGTTAACGGCAAAGTGTTGCGTAAACTTTGAGCATCCAAAAGATCTGCGACGGTTTTTTGGTCATCACCTAAAGCTTCATCACAAAAAGACATGCGATATAAAGCCATCGCTGCGATATCGGGCTGAAGATTTCGCGTCTTTAAAACGACATCTCGATAAATTGCTGCGGCCTCCACCCACTTGCCCTGACCCTCCAAGGCTTGGGCTTCACCGATTCTGGATGCCTGGAAAAAGTTCGAACGCGGATAGGTTTCCTGGAATGTTTGATATTGTTTTTGAGCTTGGACATAGCTCCCCGCGGTCAGATTATCTTGAGCAGCATTCAGATCCCGCTCTTCGATCAAGCGTTGATTTTGCAAAGACTGATCGCCACGATTCATTTGAAAAGAACTGCAGCCCGCAAGAAACGAAAAACACAACAGGCTGATCACTCTTTTCATTTGGATTTCTCCTCCTCAGTAATGAGGGCGCTAATTTCTTCCAAGCCCGAAAGATCAGAAACATCTTTGACCAAATCAGGAATCCGCAGCACGCGTGCTTCTATCGACATCTTTTTTTCAAACTGGCGATAGATCGCATCCCTATGATTGTAATAGGTCTTCATTTGCATGTACAAGTCCGCGAGCCCTTGCTCTGCCGTTCCACCTTCATAACCTACCCGGAGGTCTAGCCAGTGAGGAAACACACGGTTTAAAATCACTGTGTCCAGATTGTATCCGCCCTTACGAATTTCACGGGAAAAGTATTCGGCTTCTTTAAGCTTGGCTTGATCAAAGCTTGTGACCAAAAAGAATTTAGTCGTCGGCGCAACCAACATGCGCTGAACTTCCGTTGTTCGCTGCAAAAGTTTGCCTTGCCATTGCTCGATATTGATAAAGAAATCACCCAGTTCACGAATGAACTGCGAGCCCGTCAAAGTTTCTAAAACTTTTAATACCTGACGAGTTCCCGCTTGAATCAAATGACTCAGGATACCGGATTTTTTACCCTCGGGATCGCGGAACCATTTCGCCACACCCTCGCTGAAAAGGGCTGAAAGTTTTTGCGGAGCTTTCAGGAAATCCAAAGCGTGTTTCGTCGGCGGAGTATCAAGAATAATCAAATCAAATTTGCCCGACTCATAGACCGAATAAAGTTTTTCAAGCGACGTGAACTCTTGGGATCCGCTTAAGTTTGTGGAAAGTTGTTTGTACAGACTGTTATCGAAAATGCGACGAACAGCTTCTGACTTTTGCGCGGCTCTTTCCACAAAATCATCGAAGGTTTTTTTGTGATCAATGACTGACGCCCACAACTCGCCTTTGAAATTTTGGCCAGGAACTTTGGTCACATCGTTGGTGCCTTCAATGCCCAAAGTTTGCGCCAAGCGCTTGGCAGGATCGATGGTTAAAACTAAGACTTTCAAACCCTGCTTGGCCGCAAGAACGCCAACTGAAGCGGCAACCGTGGTTTTACCCACTCCCCCGCTGCCGACACAAACTAAGACTTTGGTGTTTTTTAAAAAATCCTGGCTCATGGAAGTTTCTCCACAGCCTTTTCAACAAGGGTCCACGGATTTGTTTCAAAGAATAGTGGCACTTTCAGTATCTTTTTAAATTTCGTTTTTGCCTGATCCATCATTTGCGACTGACGATCCAGTTGTTGTTCCAGGTATTGCGCAAACAACCCCAGATCAGATGTTGTCAGTGATTCCGCATTTTGCAAAGAAGCACGCGGAATGTTCACGTCCAAAACTTTATTCATTACCAGCGTTGGTTCGACGGAAAATTCTTTCTGCAACATTTCAGAAAGCTCGGTCGATTCTTTCAGTGGCAGTTCTTCTGGTAACGAAACGATATGATATTTTGAAACTTCAGGATCCTTCAGTACACGAATGATGCTACGACTTTGCTCGCCCATGGGACCAATCTGTACGGCTTGCGCCATTCCCGCGGGTGCTTCCATCAAAGCCTTGAAATGTCCCGTTGCAAAAGCGTCGACCACCACGCAATCAAAAGGCATTGGTGGTCCATATTTACGGGGGCCAGAAGTGATTTTTCCCAGCATCGCAAGCTCGGGCAGTCCCGGAGCTATATTGATAAATGCCCTCATAACGGCATTATCAAAGAAAAGTTTGGCGAGGCTTTCGACTTTGACGAGGTACTGGGCGTACTCTCGCAGGCAGCTTTCCCCGGTCCACAGCGCCAGGGAGAGGTTCGGTTGTATTAACTGCGGATGAAAGGTGACATCAGCTAACTCAAAGAAATCCTTGAAGAAGCTTTGATCTCCAAGCTCCACCAGGAGTACTTTTTTTCCCTGACGGCTGAGTTTTAGCGCGAGAGCGGCAGCCACAACTGACTTCCCAACGCCCCCTTTTCCAGTCACAAAATGAATCTCTTGCTTCATAGTTACTAAAAGTGTCTCTGAGCTTGGAAATATAGGCATTACGCATAGCATTATAAGGTGCCTTCAGAGAGGGCATACCCTACTATCCGACGGCTTTTAACATGTAGGAGTAATCGCATGAAATCAAACGTAGAAAAGGTTTCTAACCTTTCCAGAAAGATGAACATTGAAATCCCAGCTGCTGTTGTTGCGGCTTCTTTCAACAAAATGTTCATTAGCATCCAAAAAGACGTGGAAATCAAAGGCTTCCGTAAAGGTAAAGCTCCTTTGAACACAATCAAATCCATGTACGGCGATCGTGTAAAACAAGACGTTGTCCAAGACCTAGTTCAAAAACATTATGCGCAAGCATTGGAAGAGCACAAACTTGATCCTATCAGCTATCCAGAATTTGAATTCGCTGATGTGACTGCTGACAAAGACTTCTCTTTCTCTGCAGCATTTGATGTTCGCCCAGAAATCACTTTGAAAAAATACGAAGGTTTGGAAGTTGAAAAAGAAGCTTTCTCTTTCGACGCTAAAAAAGTTGACGACGTGTTGAACAACATCCGTTCATCTCGCGCAACATTCGAAACAGTAACTGAAGATCGCGCTGCTAAAAACGGTGACGTTGCAGTTGTTGATTTCACTGGCTTCATGAATGGTGCTCCACTTGAAAACGGCGCTGGCACTGACCACAACCTTGAATTGGGCGCAAAACAATTCATCGAAGGTTTTGAAGAAGGCGTTGTAGGAATGAAAAAAGGCGAAACTAAAACTTTGTCTTTGAAATTCCCAGATCCATACCACTCTGCAGAGCTTGCTGGTAAACCAGTTGAGTTCAAAGTTACTTTGAAAGAAATCAAAGCAAAAGTATTGCCTGAGTTGAACGATGAGTTCATCAAAACTTTGGGTGGACCAGAGTCTTTGGCTGACTTGAAAAAAACAATTCAAGAAGACCTTGAGCAAAACGACAAAAAACGTATCGAAGACGGTTTCAAAAACCGCACTTTGAAAACTTTGGTTAAAGAAAACCCAGTTGAAGTTCCTCCGTCTTTGTTGAAAGAACAAAAAGCTTCATTGGTTGAAGACTTCAAAAAACGTATGTCTGAACAAGGCATGGGCGAAGCTGACTTCTCTTCTTACGTTCAAAAATGGGATGCTGATTTCACAGCGACTGCAACTGAGATGATCCAATCTTCATTCTTGGTAGATGCTATTGCAAAGAAACATGATCTATTCGCGAAAAAAGAAGACTTGGATGCTAAGTTTGAAGAGTACGCAAAACAAACAAACATCGAAGTTTCTCGTATCAAAGAATTCTACGGCCGTCCTGACCAATCAAGCCGTTTGACTTACCAAATCACTGAAGAAAAAGTGATCAACTTCTTGAACAAAACTATCAAAGTTAAAGAAGTTCCAGCTGGTACATTCAAAGACGAACAAAACTAATTGTTCTTCTTAAAGTTGAAAAACTAAAAAAGGCTCTCGCAAGAGAGCCTTTTTCTTTTCGCACCATCACTTAACGTATTCGAAGATTCCATAGACCTCAGGGTTGCAGCTTCCCATAGAGATTTTATCTACCGTACCGGATACTTTAGTTAGTTCTTTATTAATTTTTGATCCCCTCATCAGTTGAAGGCGATAAACTTTTTCGACGGACTTCTCACCTGTCTCTGGGCTTTCAGTTTCGACCAAAATCGGCTCTTTTAGAATCAACGCCAAATAAGTCTCTCCGCACTTTTCTATAAGCCATTTATCATCATCGTCTGCGTTTTGACGAAACATTCTTGCAACTGTGCCTTCCAACTCCACAGGCTCCCAGGCCTTAATGACCGGGGACTTCGCCAGGGCATTTGTGGATGTCATCAATAAGATCATCATTAGTAAGCTTAAATTTTTCATAGGGTTCTCCTGTTTATTCTTCATTAAGTTGGCTTTCGTTTCGAGAAGACTTTTAGCTGATTGCGTTATCGATAAAAACTGATATTATGAGACGAAGGGTTTTGTCCCCGGGGTATGGCCGTGAACTATTTGAAAATAATTGAAGCCTCTGAAGAACTTCTTAGGAACGGCCAAGTAGCTAAAGCCGCTCAGAATTTTAAGAAAATACGACTCTCAAAAGTCGTTACAAAAGATGCCGTTCACGTGGCTCAATTCGCCCGCCGTACGGGGCAAATAACTGCCGGATTAAAAGTTTTACAACGGCAGATTTCAAAGAAACAAACTGTGGATAGGCAGAATCTGGAATTTAAAGCTGAGTATGCAAACGTGCTTACTCTCATCGGCTGCGTGACTGAGGCATTGGGCATCTTGGCAGAGGTGACTACCCAGTCAATCCCCGAAGCTCTGCTTGCAAAGTCCTGGTGTCACTTTGAAGTATGGGAGTATTCGAAAGCTATTCCTTTACTAAAAAAGTATGTGCGTGTTCAAAGCGATGAATATCTTCGTCTTGCTGGATATGTGAATTTAGCGGAAGCACTTCTCGGCGCTGGCGATCCGGTTTCTGCGATAGCAATCGCCACCAAGGCGGCTGCCGAAGCGAAACGAAAGTACTACACTCGTCTGCTTGCAAATGCTCTGCACATACGGGCGCAGGCTTATGAACTGCAACACGACCTTGCTAAATCGAATTCTGACTTGAAACAGGCAATGGAGATCTTTGGATCATCGCTGACCTCTGATGCCTTTCTGATCCGTCGTCAGATTGCCATCAATGATTCAATTCGAAATAAAAAGGCTGCTTCGCTCGTTAAAGCCAAAGATGAAGCTTTAGGATTGGGTGAATACGAAAGCTTAAGGCATCTTGATTATAAGAGTTTAGAGATTAAGTTTAACAACGAGGTGTTCAATCATCTTTACTATGGCTCCCCTTATGAACATTTTCGCACACGGCTTCTAAAACGATTTCCACAAGGCAAAATCCGCAGAAACTATATCTGGGGTGATAAATCCGGGACAGCGCTTGATCTATCTACGGAGAATGTCCACTTCGGTACAAAGTCTGTTGAAATTACTCCCCAAGTGCACCGACTTCTTTTGACTCTGATTAATGATTCCTACAATCCCGTGCGTATTGGTGGGATTTACTCTTCGAGTTTTCCAGGATCTCACTTTATAGCAGACCACTCCTCAACAGTGGTTCATCAGGCATTAAAGCGGTTGCGACAATGGTTTGAGGAGAACGAAATTCCCCTGACTGTTGAATGTACAAAACGCAGATACAGATTAATTCAGCTGAAGCCGGTCGGCATTATCTTATCGAAAGATTCGTTCAAGGAACTTGAGGGATTGTCGACGATTCAAAAGTTGAGACGTGCCTTTGTTATCGCGCATGAATTTGGGATGACTGATGCGATAGACGTGTTGGGTATATCAAAGGCCTCCGCTCATCGCGCCTTAGTCTCTGAGATAATGAGCGGAAATATTGAAAAGAAGCATAAAGGACGAAATACCAAGTACGTTATTAAAGCTGGGGAGTGAAGGCTTTCCAGAATTTTTCTGGGTTTTCGATGAATGGAGTGTGACCCATCCCTTCTAGGGAAATCAGTTTTCCTTTGGGAATTTTGCTGATCACGTCTTTCGCCATCTTTGGGTAGTTGCCCATTTTCTTTTTGTTTTCTTCTGGAGCCCAAGCTTTACCGATGGCTGTTTTGTCTTTTGTGCCAATAACTAGAACTGTCGGCACTTTTAGGTTTTTGAATTCATAGTAAACCGGCTGCGTGAAGATTGCCTCGGAGGTTAATGCTGACGTCCATGCCAGACGAGCCGAATCGGGACCTTCGAACCAACCTTGAGCAGGCACCAGGTATTTGTCGTATTCAGGTTTCCATTTGCCATCATAATAGTACTCCAACTGATATTTTTTAACCTTGTCGATATTGCCTGCGAGCTCTTGGGCATACAGTTGGTCGACACTTTTATACGTCGTTAAAGTTTTCCAGTCCTCAAGTCCCAATGGATCGATCATGAAAAGTTTCGTGATATTTTCGGGATACATCAAAGCATAGCGAGCCGCGAGCATTCCTCCCATGGAGTGGCCCAGCAGTTGGAATTTCGTGACCTTCAAATTGTCGAGCAGCATTTTTGAATAGGATGCCAAGGCGTGCAGTGAATATTGAAACATTTCAGGCTTTGTCGATTTTCCAAAACCGATTTGATCAATCATGATCACACGGTAGCCTTTGCCAACTAATACTTTCGCCATGTCTTCAAAGTAGTAACCTGAAAAGTTTTTTCCATGGAAAAGCACGATCACTTTGTCAGAACTTTTTTCTGGAGCCACATCCATATAGGCCATTTTCAAATCTTGGTTCTGTGCATGGAAAGAAAAATAAGAAACCGGGAATGGATAATTGAACTGAGTCAGTTCAGCATCAAAACCCTTCATAGGTGGCGGAGGCGCGGTCTCAGTCTTTGTAGATTGAGAAGCACAAGCCGATAAAACCAGAAGTGAAAGCAAAAGTATTTTTCTCATATCAATTCTCCCCAAAGGAAAATGATAGAAGACTCTGCCTGATTGAAAAAGGATTCTTTAATTCCGAGTGCGAAACATCAAGAGGGTAATATTAACGACAATTATTAAACTGTTGGAAGTAGCGTTGGCAAACGGAGTATTGGGAATTGCAGTCGTTCACGTCGGCGGAGTTGTAGTGGGTTGTTGGGCAGACGCGGGAGCTGTTGCGAGCGACGTTGATTGTTACGTCGCCTTGGCTTAGGGGTTCGCGATTGTTCTCGCCGTAAATTGCGTAGCTGATTTTATTTTTTCCGGCTGCAAGCAATGGCTTCTGGAACAGAGTCGAAATCCAAAGATTGATTCCGGCAGCGCTGCGTCCGCGAGATCCGTCGTAATTGTCTTCTTTGGTGCGAGTGGAACCGTCTTCACGAAGGTTGCGAAGTTCATAACGAACGGCGCGAGCGTCGCGTGGACCAACGAAGTAATCATAAGAAGCGGGATCTAAAACGACATCACGACATGTGAAAGTGGCTGCTCCCCCACCGTTGAAGCCTTCGCAAGTTACGTGAACTTGGCCTTCAATGGGAGTTGCTTTGAACTGGTTGCCTGACGAAAAACCCACAGGGTCAGCGGCCTGAACCACTGATCCCAATACGCTTACGCATAATAATGTGAGAATATTCTTAAACAAAGAGGCCCCTCCGCCTGCTAAAGTTGCAGTAGAGTAAGGCCCCTATTTTTCGGAATCAATAACTAGCGCGTCAAACCCTTCATGGTATTCCACGCCTTAAGATAGCTAAATGCTTGATATGCTTGGTAATCTTTCTTCAGGATATTGTCGCGAGGCGATAGTTTCTCGTCTTTTTTCGACCCCACGTCCTTCCACCAAGCAAGTGCGCCCTCTTCAGCACCCTTTTTAACATCAAGCTTTTCAGCCGCTTTTTCCTTATCGCCCTTCAAGTGACCTGCGATATCGCCCTCACGAGTGGACTGTTGTTTTTGGATCGACTTCGCAAAAACTTCCGGATCGATGTCTTCGATTTCCACATCTGGGTGGATACCTTCAGCTTGGATGGAAACACCACTTGGAGTGTAGTAACGAGCCACGGTCAATTTCAAACCGGAGCCGTCGCCCAACTTGATAACGGATTGAACGGAACCTTTACCGAACGTACGTTGACCGACAATCAAAGCACGTTTGTTATCTTGAAGTGCTCCAGAAACGATCTCACTCGCGCTGGCTGTGTATTCATTCACCAGGATCACAAGTGGAACATTCTGGTATTTGCCTTTTTTAGTGGCCATCGCCACTTCTTTTTCAGCTTTGTTACGACCAATTGTACTTACGATCACGCCTTCTTTTAGGAACATATCGCTGACTTTAACGGCCTGATCAAGCAAACCACCTGGATTTCTGCGCAAGTCCAATAACAAACCGTTGATTTGACCTTTGTTGTTTTTCATGTGATTTGCGATCGCTGTTTCAAGATCTTTACCTGTGTTTTCGATAAAGCTTGTGATTCTAACGTAAGCAAAACCATCACCCATGTCTGTGTATTTCACAGATTTGATTTTCACAACACCGCGAGTGATTGTGATATCGCGTGGTTTTTCTTCGTTTTCACGAACAACTCTTAAAACAATTTTGCTGCCTTTTTTACCTCGCATGAATGAGGACGCTTCAACCAAGCTCATACCTTTCGTGCTGTTACCATCGATGGCGATAACTTTATCGCCCGCTTTGATACCCGCTTGCCATGCTGGAGCATCTTCAATTGGAGAGATGATCGTTAAGATGCCATTTTGATTTGAAATCTCGATACCCAAACCACCGAACTCACCGCTCGTTTCGGTTTCGAAGTCTTTGAAAATATCCGGTGGCATAAAGTTCGTATGCGGATCCAACTCACGAAGCATCCCTTTGATCGCTCCGTACACCAACTTTTTCGTATCAGTTTCTTCGACATAGTATTGCTGAATCAAATTCAAAACTTTACTGAAGTTTTGTAGATCAGCGTAACGCTCTTGAGCGAATGCACGGACTTGAAAACCTGTTTCAGCCATTACGAAAAGGACCAGAAGCAGAATGCCTCCGAGAATATAGGTTTTCCAATAGCGTTTGATAGATTGCATGTGGTTAGAGTCCTTTCATCCACTGTTGCGGGTCGTAGGGTTCAGAAAAATGTCTGATTTCAAAATACAATCCCGAAGGATTATCTGCGGAGGCATCACCGGTTGTCGCTACAACCTGTGCTTGTGTGATTTCTTCGCCTGTCGTCACCTTAATTTCTTCAGCATGGGAATAGACAGAATAGTAGTGATCGCCATGATCCACAATAACTGTATTTCCAAATCCAGGAAGTTCGCCCACGTATGAAACTTTACCTTCAAACACGGATTTAACCGGACTTCCTTTAGCTGCCGATATGAAAATGCCTTTGCTCGTTAAAGTGTAAGGGTGATCCTTACCTTTCATAAGTCCAAATTTTTGCGTTACGACTCCAGCAAGAGGTCTTGGAAGCTCACCTTTTGAATCCAGAAAGGAGGCTTTGAATAACGTATCAAAAACCCCGGTGTCATCGATGTTGTATTGCGCTGATTTGGATTTGAGGTCGTTGATTTTGTTTTCAGCGAACATTTTGCTCTTACGAATGCCGCTTAAGAGTTTGTTTTTCAAGGATTGCTCAGCAACGAGCTTTTGTTCTTGGGTTGAGATACCGGCCTCAACAGCTTTCAGATTTTCCAAACGCTGAGAGATAGCTTTTCTTTTACTTTGCAGGTCCTGGACGTCGTGCCTGTATCCTTTGATTAATTCTAAATCTCGTTGAGCAACAATTCCTAGAATTTTTAGATTTCTGTCCAATGAAACGGAACTGTCAGCGTTCAGAATGAATCGTGCTAGGGGCTGGCCACCCAATTTGTAGATTGCTTTTAAACGCTCGGCCAATTGAGCCCGTTGAACTTTAGCTTTGGCTTCTAGCTCGTCCACTTTTTCCGTCAAATTTTTAATATTAACTTCCAAAAGTTCACGTTGTTGCGAAAGCGAGCTACGTTCCGTGACGGTCTTTTTGATCTTTTTATTGATTTCATAAAGTCCCGAAAGGACCTGACGTTGTTTAACTTCGACATCGGCGAGCTTTTGCTTTGTCGCTTCCATATCTTTGGTCAATGCATCGACCTTTTCTGCAGGCGTTGATTCAGGCGTCGCCGCCTGTGCCGCAGAAAATGCCATCGATATTGAAAGTGCCCCGAGGGCCAATGACCATTTCAAGTTTTTAGGCCCTTTGACTTGCGGCCGCGTAGCCGTCATTGATTCTTCTAACACAAAGGTAAGATGCCAACGCTCCCATCACTGTTCCACCGATGATTACCAGTGCAATAATCCATGGAGAGATAAAGCTGACTTGTTCACCAATTCTTAAGAAACTTAGGCGGGTATTCACAATGCTTTTTCCGACGGTGTACATTCCAAAGGCTATTCCCATGGAAAGTGTCGAGGCGATGAATCCTAGCAATGCACCTTCTTTTAAGAAAGGCTTGCGAATCATCGATGCCGTGGCACCGATCATCTCAAATACCACGATTTCATCTCGATGAACTTGAACGGAAGCGCGAATTGCATTCGACATCACGAAAATCGAGGCACACAGTACGACCACACCAACTAAATTCAGTGCAAGATTAATCGCTGAAACAAAAGCGCTGTATTTTTCAACCCAATCCTGACCATAACTAACATCATCAATGCCGGAGCGACCTTTTAAATCTGTCGCAATCGCCTGCAAGATACTGCTTTGAGCATCAGTTGCAATTTCCGTTTTCAGTTTCACTTGATAGCTAGAAGGAATCATTTTTAAAAGTTCATCATCTTTACTGATATCCGGTGCGTAACTTGCCAGTTGTGCGCGGAAATCAGAAAGAGCCTGATCTTGAGTCACCAACTTGAAGTTGCCGATGTCTTTGTGATTTTTAAAATACTTTTCCAGCTCATCGCGGCCTTGAGCTGAAATATCCGAGGATAAATAGACTGTCAGCTGAACATCTTCACCCCAATGGGTCAGAATGTTTCTGAAGTTTTTTGAAATCAGCAGAGACGTTGCCATGACAACGAAACAAGCCGTAACCACAATTAGCGTAGAAAATTTAAGAGCGAGGTTCTTTTGGGTAGGATTCACTTGGTGTCTCCCACGATAATTCCGTCTTTAAGTTCCAAAGTTCTTTTGTGGCGACGCTTAACCATTTCATGATCATGGGTGGCGACAAAGACAGTTGTCCCTTGAGAGCAAACTCTCTCCAGTAAATCCATGATCTCTTCGCTAAGCCTTGGATCCAAATTTCCGGTCGGCTCGTCGGCAATCAAAACACCTGGCTGATGAACGATGGCTCTGGCAATTGCGGTTCTTTGCTGCTCACCGCCGGAAACAAAATCAGGATACTGATCATGTTTGTGAGCCAGTCCCACTTGCTCCAAAACTTCATAGACCTTGCGTTGAATTGCTGGAGTTTTGTCGCCACGAATTTGCAATGGCAAAGCGACATTTTCGAATAACGTGCGATCTTTCAGAAGCTTGAAATCCTGAAAGATAACACCGATTTTTCTGCGAAAGAATGGAACTTGTCCATTGCGAATTTCACCCAGATCATATCCCGCGACTTTTACTTCACCAGATGTGGCTAAATCATAAGCAGAAATCATTTTGAAGAGCGTAGTTTTACCTGCACCACTGGGTCCCGTTAAAAATACAAATTCACCTTTGTCGATTTTCAAATCGATATTTTTTAAAGCGTGAACGGGCCCTGGATAGGTCTTATATACGTGGGAGAATTCAATCATTTCTCTATCTTATGAAAGATAAAGACTTATTCATACTCGCCCGAAGTCGAGGTTTTCAGGATTAAGGCATACCACCTGACATCAACGTATCAATGATTGTTGAATGCTGGCGATGAAGGGCTTGTTTTATTGCTTCAGCCGGTTGATTGGAGCCGACTTGCAGAACTCTTTCGTGAGGAGTTTTAATCGTTTTCAAAACCGCACCGTTGCAAAAAATACGACTGACCAAGAATGGATTCGCCATTCCCCAATCCTCTGTTTGAATGTGGTATTTCTGTCCGCGTACTGTGATATCCGAATTGAAACCTTTTTGCATTTCTACAAACCTCGAACTTCAATTTAGCAAAAAAACGTCGCGATCTCATCAAATTTTTATATGCGCGGTGTTTTGACTCTTCAGGCAAGACACATACTAAATGTCTATGGAGGTAACTATTATGAAGTTCGTTTCTGTTCTATTTATTCCTATTGTTGTAGCTCTATCTTTGGTCGCAAAAGCACAAACACCTGCGCCAACTGAGCCTCCACCATTTTCTGGCGAAGCTGAAGCCGGAGCCATCATGGTAACTGGCAATTCTGATTCAGAGAACTATGCGGCCAAAGGAAAAGCGGCTTATAAAGCCGGCAAAAACATCTACACTTTAAGTGGTCAATATATTCGCACTGAAGCCAACTCTGTTGAAAGCGTACGCAATTGGAATGCAGGGGCTCGTTATGATCACGAGTGGACTGATTATCTTGGCTTCTTTGGTAGTCAAAAAGTCGAGAGTGATATCTATTCTGGTTACTTGCAACGTGATTCGACAGATATCGGTTTGAAGTACTGGCTGACAAAAACAGACAGCTTCGACTGGACTCTTGAAGCCGGTTATCGTTATTCAAAAACTCAAAATGTTTTGGTTGGCACTACATACGACCAATTGATCCGTATTTACACCGAGATCAACGCGAAAATCGACAAAGAATTTTCGTTCAAGTACTGGATCGAATACTTGCCAAACATGACTCGTGCAGACGCCTATCAGGTAAATACCGAAGCTTCGATCAATGTTATGTTAAATTCCATCTTCTCATTGAAGCTAGCTTACTTGCTACAATATCAAAACGAACCTGCTCCTCCGGGAGAATACAGCACAACCACGACAACTTTGAATCTTGTCGCGAAATTCTAGAAAGGATTTTGTCATGATGAAGGAATTTAAGACCTTTTTAATGAGAGGGAACGTTTTAGACTTGGCAGTCGGTATCATCATCGGTGCCGCCTTCACTAAAATCGTAGGCTCATTTGTCAGCGATATGTTGATGCCAGTTTTAAGTTTGGGCATGGGCAAAATCGATTTCTCGAATCTGTTTGTCGCACTGAATGGTGAATCTTATGCAACTTTAGCAGCAGCTAAAGCTGCTGGGGCGGCCACTCTTAATTATGGCGTCTTTCTGAATGCAGTTATTGATTTCGTGATTGTTGCTTTTGCAATTTTCATGATCGTAAAAGCGGCAAATCGCTTCAAAAAAACAGAGGAAGCAACTACCTCAACGAAGCCCTGTCCTGAATGTTTGACGACGATTCCCCTTGCGGCACGCAAATGTTCTGCTTGCGGAAGTTTGCAAACAAGTGGCTCGATAACTGGAAAAACGTCCTCGATGAACGTCTAGTGTTTCATATTGAGACGTAAACTTTCCCCCGAAAAGTGACGATAATAGGCACTGCAATTGCATCCATATATAGTCATCAGGGGGAAAGACAATGTATTCCAAATCACAGACGACGAAGAAGACATCTGTTAATCTTTTTATCAGCATCATATCTTCTTTAGTTATGATGGGTTACACAGCCAGTGCGCAAACTTCCGGGACCTCATCGGGTTCTTCAAGCTCTACTTCTTCAAACAATCAAAACTCACAGCAGCAATATCCTTACCCAGTGATGACTTCTTATTCCGAAGGGCAAACGTGTAATGACCTACGCTCCAGATACAGCTCTGCCCGTAGAGATATGTTGAGACTTTGCAAAGATGCAGGCGCCGGTGCCAGTTGTGTGGATAAAATTGACTCCTGTAATACTGAAGCCAGTGATACTGGCGGCATCAATCTTTATCAAACTTTAGGTACGGCTGTGGGCGCTGATAATGCGTTGGGAACGGCACTTGGGGTTATGGGTCAAAGCAGTAATGTGGGCGGTGGCTGCCCTCAATTCTCGTTTCAAGATTACTTCAGCAAGAAAAAAGAATATCAAGAAGACCTTGATAAAACTGAAGAAGACTTAGCAAAACTATCTGATGAAAAAGCGGATATTCAAGCCGACTTTAATAAAAAGATTTCTGACCTTCAAGAGGATCTGAACAAAGCTCAAGAAGATCTGGAGAAAACCAAAGATCAAATCTCTAAGGACAAATTGGAGAACACACAGAAGCTTCAAGAAGCACAAAATGCTGCTAAAGATTCAATGCGCTCTCAAGCTACAACTTTGCTTGATCTGCACGGTAAGCTGATCACTTCGCAGCGTGATAAATCGCTCAATATGATTGCACTGACAGAGGCATCCGCAAAAAGAGCCTGTATGAAAACTGTGAATGAAATGAAATCGCAGTGGCAAAAAGATGGCGCATTGAGCGGATTCAGCTCTGGGACTATGATCGCCAAAGCTAAGCGCTTAAAGCAAGATTTGATCGATACATGGAACGATTGCATGACAGTTTACGATCAGAAAAAGCAAGCTTTACTTGAATCCAAAAAACAAGAAGAAGACATGCTTAGAAAGCAAATTCAAGACACCACTGAGTCTATGGCTCAAACAAAAGATTCTATGGATTCTGCAGAAGCGAATATGGCGCAAATGAATGCCTTGGCAGACAAGCAACAAACTCAGGCTGAAACTAATATGAAGAACACCCAAACTGCGATCCAAACTAAAATGACCGCAGCGAAACAAGAGTTGGAACAAAAACTTCAGACATTGGCGACCAAGACTACGAACTACAGTCAAAAGATCAATCGCTTGAACACTCAATTATCAAGTCTAGGTGCTGTTCCTCCTTCCGGAGCGACAACGACTGCTCCGCAAGTAGCGGATGAAGTGTCGGGTCTTCAAGAAGAGATGAATGAAATCATCGCACAGGCGAAAGATTTGACCCAAGTGAACTGTTCAATTGGGAAAAGTGCCTCCAGTTCCTCAAGGTCCTCGTCTGGACTTAAGGAATAGGTGACCAAAGACCAGTATCCCTAGACCCTCACCTTTTCGACTGATAGAATGGGGCTTCGTTTAAAGGAGCCCCAAACAGTGTTAAAAAAAATCATCCTGGCATTCGTCGCTCTCTGTGTTCTTGGTGTTGTCGGCGCCGTTCTTGCCTATCAATCTGTTAAAGCAAGTCTTCCGCAAATCATCACTGTTCAAGATTATAAGCCACAACTGGTAAGTCAGGTTTATGATCGCAATGGCAAAAAAATTGGTGAGTTCCTTAATCAGAAACGCACACTGGTAACTTACGATAAAATTCCCAAAGATCTGGTGCATGCATTCTTAGCGGCCGAGGACGATCAGTTCTTCCAGCATAAAGGGATTAATCCCCAGGCGATTTTCCGTGCGGCTCTTGCCAACCTTCGCGCAGGTCGTTCGGTGCAAGGTGGTTCTACGATCACACAGCAGGTTGCTAAAACCCTGATGCTGACTTCGGAAAAAACCCTGACCCGTAAACTTCGCGACATCATGCTTGCGATGGAAATGGAAAAAAACCTTAAGAAAGAAGACATCCTGTTTCTTTACCTGAATCAGATTTATTTCGGTGAGGGCGCTTACGGTGTTGAACAAGCGGCACAAACTTATTATCGCAAACCCGTTTCAAAATTAACTTTGCCAGAGATGGCCATCCTTGCGGGTCTGCCTCAAGCTCCGAGCGCTTACAGTCCGGTTCGTAATCCACTGCGCGCCAAAGAAAGACAAACTTACGTGCTTCGCCGTATGGCTGAAGTTGGCTTCATCACTAAAGAGCAATCGGATAAAGCCATCAAAGAACCCGTTAAAGTTTTTGTTCGCGAGAACTACGAAGAGTACGCTCCGTTTTACCTAGAAACTGTTCGCCAAATGTTGGTTGCACAAATTGGCGCAGACATGGTTTTAAATAAGGGTCTTCGCATCTACACCAGCCTTGATCTTCAAAAACAGTTAGCAGCCCAAGAGTCTGTGATGGCCGGACTTAAGAGTTTGGATAAACGTCAGGGCTTTCGCGGACCGATCAAGAATCTTTCTTCTGAAGACGACATAGAAAAATTCCTGACGGATGAGCGTAAAAAACTTATCGGGGAATCAACTCCTGAACGTACGATTCTTCCCGATGGTAAATTTGCGGACCTCGTTCCTAAAGTGGATGAAAAAGCCGCGAAGGAACACCCGCTTCTGCCTTCATACATCAAACTTAAGGACTCTGTTCAAGGGGTTGTTCAAGCTGTAGATGACGCTGCGGGCTTGGTTTACGTTAAAATTGCTGATACTCAAGGGTTGATTGATTTCGATTCGATGACTTGGGCACGTAAACCCGATTCCGATAAGCGCTATGATTTAAGTACCATTAAGAAACCGTCTGATGCTTTAAAGAAAGGCGATGTGATCTTAGTGAAGGTGACTGCTGATAAGTTCTCTCCTTCTAAAAACGTAACTCCGAAAAAAGGCGCTGCTGAAGTAAAACTTCCAGATTTCAACAAGTATGTGGATTTGGAGTTGGATCAGGAGCCGTTGGTAGAAGGAGCACTTCTTTCCTTCGATCAGGATTCTCAAGACGTATTAGCGATGGTGGGTGGAACAAGCTTTGCGAAAAGTGAATTCAACCGTGCGATTCAAGCTCCCCGTCAAACCGGTTCTTCATTTAAGTCTATCGTCTATGCTTCCGCACTGGATAAGGGCTACAACCCAGCGACTCCGATCATGGATGCTCCTCTAGTGTTTGAAGGCTCTGCTGGTGATGAAGAAGGTCAAGGTGATGCCAAGGAATCCAAAGCCTGGAAGCCAGCGAATCACTCGAAAAGTTTCGGTGGTGATATCATCGTTCGAAATGCACTTTCTCAATCTTTGAATATCCCGGCTGTTAAAGTAATCGAAGATGTTGGTGTCCCTTGGGCCATCGAATATTCTCATCGTTTGGGATTATTCAGTCCGCTAAATCCTGACTTTACATTGGTTCTGGGTTCATCAAGTGTGACCTTATACGAAATGACAAAGGCCTTTTCAGAATTGGGTCGCTTGGGTAAACGCACTCGCCCAATGCTGATTCACAAAGTGACTGATGCTGATGGCAAAACGATTTTAGAAAACGTGTCTTTGGACGCGCGCTTTGAAAAAGAGATGAAACCATACGAGGAAGATTTTGAAAACCGTCGCAAAGAATATTTGCAACTTGTTTCTGAGCCCGCAAAATTGGAAGAGTTTAAAAAGAAAGATCCTAAGAAAGCGGCTTTGGCTGAAAACTTGTTCTTCCAGGATCCTGATCAATTGATCAAGCCGACAACCGCATTTGTCATGACATCCCTTCTTCGTGGAGTGGTTGAAGACAAGAACGGTACGGGCGCAAGAGCTCGTGCTTTGGGTCGCGAAGTTGCTGGTAAAACCGGAACGACGAACAATTACTATGACGCGTGGTTCATTGGATATACTCCACAAATCGCAACTGGTGTGTGGGTGGGCTTTGACAAAGAGAAAAGTCTAGGTAAAGGCGAGGTGGGTGGCCGCTCCGCATTGCCAATTTGGGTAGATTACATGAAAGCAGCCCATGAAGGACTTCCCCAAGTGACTTTCCCAGTACCAGATGGTATCGTGTTTGCGAATATTGACAGTGAAACTGGCAAACTTGCAAATGCATCAACAAAAAATATTCTGCGCCAGGCCTTCGTTGAAGGAACAGAACCGACTGCTGCTTCCAGTAAGCAAGAAGAAGCAACAGACTTTTACAAACAGGATTTGTCTGAGTGAAGGATATCCACCTCTGGGGTGTGAAACAGAACAATCTTAAGAACATCGAGGTCAAGGTCCCAGTTGGTAAAATGACTGTGATCTGTGGCCCGAGTGGTTCAGGGAAATCCTCTCTGGCGTTTGAAACTTTATTCGCCGAAGGTCAACGCCGCTTTATCGAGAGCATGTCAAACTATGCTCGTCAGTTTCTAAATAAAGCACCTAAGCCTGATATCGAAGGCATTAGCAATATTCCGCCAGCAATTTCGATTGAACAAAAAAACACGGTGAAAAGTTCCCGCTCTACTGTTGGAACAACAACTGAGATCATCGATTACTTGCGCCTGCTTTACGAAAAAATCGGTAAGTCCTATTGCCCGACACATGGGTGCCCTACTGAAAAAGAAAGTGTCACTGAAGCCACTTCCAAGGTGATTAATGAGTTCAGTGGTAAACGTGGCTACATTCTGGTTGAGATCTCTGAAAACGGTCGTGTAGCACAAGCCAAGAAACTGCACTCCTTGCTTTTGCAGGACGGTTACTTGCGTATCTATATTCCTAAAGTTCAACCCTCGGTAAAACCCGTTGCCATTAAAAAAGCCACTCTTAAAAAAACCAAAACCAAGGGTGCTGTTAAAAAGACTGTCGAAGAAGTTATTAGCATTCCCATCGCTCCCTCTGGTTTAACCAATGAGGAAATGGGAACTGTTGTTGAGATCGGCGATCCCGCTGCTATTAAGAAAGGACTTCCTAAAGAGACGTTCTATCTGATCATCGATCGCATGAGTTTCAATGAAGACGAACGGGGTCGCATTGCAGACTCGATGACTCAAGCTTATGAGGCGAGCATCAAATACAATTCAAATTTGATTTCTCGAAAAGCCACGGTTCTTACGACTGAGGGCCAACGCCTGCAGGTCAGCGAAGAGTCCTCGTGCCCGATTTGTGGTTACACTCCTCCGCCATTGACTTCACGTTTATTCAGCTTCAATTCACCGATTGGTGCGTGCCCAACTTGTAAAGGTTTTGGAAATATTTTGGATGTCGACGAAGCCAAAGTAGTTCCAAACCCTGCGATGAGTTTAGCCCAAGGAGCTCTTTCACCTTTCTGGATGCCAAGTGCTGCCCATGAAAAAAAGCAGCTTCTGGCTTACTGTAAAAAGGCTAAAATCGACATTCACACTCCTTGGCAGGATTTGCCGAAAGCTCACCGTGAAGTGATCTGGAATGGTGACGACGATTTCTTTGGTGTACGTGGATTATTCGAGTACTTAGATCAAATTAAATACAAAATGCATGTTCGTGTGTTCATTGCACGCTTCCGTAGTCCTTTCTTGTGTCCGACTTGCAAGGGTGCGCGACTGCGTGAAGAAGCGAATCATGTTTTGGTGGGTAGCGCGAACATCAACGAACTGTCTTCGATGATTATCGAAGATTTGAATGCGTTCTTCCAAAAAATTGAACTTCCCCCCCATCAGGTTGAGGTTGCCGGTGAAATTCTAAAGCAAATCCGTTCGCGCCTTGAATTTCTGATGCGCGTGGGCGTGCACTACTTGTCACTGAACCGTGAAACCAGAACCTTATCTGGTGGTGAATACCAACGTTTGATTTTGGCAAATCAGCTGGGCATGGGACTATCGCAGGCACTTTACGTGTTAGATGAACCGACAGTTGGTCTACATCCACGTGACAATGATCGCCTGATTTCAATTCTTAAAGACTTAAAAGAGCTCGGTAACACTCTGGTCATCGTTGAACATGATCATGATGTGATTAAAGCCAGCGAAAATATTATCGAGATGGGTCCTGGATCTGGATATCTTGGTGGAGAAGTCGTTTACTCTGGCCCCACTAAGGAATTTTACAAATATGACAAATCCAACACAGTTCCATATTTATTAGACAATAAGCATTCTGCAAATTTGCGTACGATTCGTCCGGTGGATATCGATACTTACAAAGTAAAAATCGAACTTAAAGGCGCCAAGGGACATAATCTAAAAAACCTAGATGTCGTCTTTCCTTTGAATCGTCTAGTTACTGTGACGGGTGTCAGTGGTTCGGGTAAATCGACTTTAATTTCAAAAACACTGTATCCCGCTTTAGCGCGGGCTCTGGATATTGAATATCTTCCGGCACAAGAGTACGGCGGCATCGAGGGTGTTGATCACATCAAGAATGTCTTGTTGATTGACCAATCCCCTATCGGTAAATCTGCGCGCAGTTCGCCGATCACTTACCTTAAAGCATTTGATGCGATTCGCACAATTATGGCGACGACGCCTGAATCTCAAGCGCGTGGTTACACTCCAGGAACATTCAGTTTGAACGTGGATGGCGGTCGTTGCCCTGCTTGCAAGGGAACAGGCTTTGAAGAAATCGATATGATGTTCATGGATAACGTCGTGATCCCGTGTGACGTTTGCGATGGAAAAAAATATCGCAATGAAATTCTGGAAATTCAGTACAAGAATAAAAATGTCTCTGAAATTCTGGCAATGACAGTTAATGAAGCGATGAATTTCTTTGTGGCTCACCCGAACATTCGTAAGCCTTTATCTGTCTTAAAAGAAGTGGGTCTTGATTACCTGCAGCTAGGTCAACCTGCGAACTCTCTGAGCGGTGGTGAATCTCAACGTCTGAAAATCGCTAAAGAGCTGTCTCAGGTCCAACAAAAGGCCACCCTGTATATTTTGGATGAACCAACCACGGGACTTCATTTCCGCGAGGTCGACTTGCTAATGAAAGTCCTCAATAAGCTTATAGAATCAGGCGGCAGCGTCGTTGTGGTAGAGCACAACTTGGATGTGATCCGTGGCTCTGATTATGTTATTGACCTCGGCCCCGAAGCGGGTAAAAAAGGCGGTAATATTGTTGCCCAAGGGTCCCCTGATGACATCATCAAGGCCAAAAAGAGTCTGACGGGGCAATACTTAAAACGCTATATCGACGGGAATGCATAATACCCGCGAGACGGAAGTGGAATGCTACCTGAAATCAAAAAGTTAGTTGCAGAAATTAAACCTCACAAAAGCAGAATGACTGTGGTGGCAATTACGGGAATCCTGAATGCCCTAGCAACAGCTCGCGTAGCCTTACTAACTAAAGTCCTTTTCGACGCACTTTCTGCGAACAATCAGCAAGAATTGATGAAACAAGTACCCATCGTTATTGGTCTTGGCTTCATTCAAGCGCTCTCTCGTTACTACCATATCTACAACATGAATTATATTTCTGAAGCCGTGGTCACCCGCATCCGCGAAAAACTTCAATACAAATTCATGACCTTAAACTTGTCGTTCCATAATAACTACGCAGCAGGTTCTGGTGGTTTGATCAGCCGGATTTTGAATGACATTAAAACAATTCAAGATGGCTTGCGTGTTATCGCCGATATTTTCCTGTATCCATTATTGCTTGTTGGCTTGCTGATCAATTTGATTATCATCGACTGGAAGCTGACTCTTTCTGTTCTTATCATCGCACCGGTGATCGGAATTATCTTGAAGTCCATCGCACGAAGCATGCGCAAGTATATTCCCCGCGAACGTGAAGCTCTGGAATACATGACATCCACAATCAAAGAAAGCCTGGACGGCGTTCGTGTTATTCAGTCATTCAATCTTGAAAAAGACATGGCTAAGAAATTGGAAGATCAGGGCGCAAACTATCTTTCCATCCGTAAGACCGTTTACAAACGTCAAGAGGCTTCGGGCCCTGCGACTGAATTTATCGCGACAGCCCTAATTCCGATGATCTTGATCTACAACAGTTACGAAATCGCCGCTGGCCGTGGCACTGCCGGTAATATTATTGGTTTCATCGCCTCGTTGTTGATGATCAATGCTCCGATTAAAAAAATTCAGGAAGCTTACGTGCGTATCCAAGAAGTCGTCATTTCAGTTCGTCGTATTTTTGAAATCATCGACAACCCTTCCGAAGTTCCTCAAACTGCCAATCCAGTTGCCTTCCCTAAGGACTGGAAAAAAATTGTTTATAAAGACGTGAGCTTTGCGTATGGCAAGGAAATGATTCTTAAGAATGTAAACCTTGAAATCAATCGCGGCGAAGTGGTTGCCTTAGTCGGCGCCAGCGGCAGCGGTAAATCTACGATCGTCAATTTGCTTGAAAGATTTTTCGATGCCACATCTGGTGAAATTCTGATTGATGGCGTGAACATCAGAGACATTGGCTTGGTTGAACTTCGCCGCAATATCGCCTTGGTAACTCAAGACGTGTTCTTGTTCAGCGATACAATCGAAAAGAATATCTGGGCCGGTGATTATAACCGTGACCGTGAAGACGTTCAGAAAATGGCGAAACTTGCCAACGCCCATGACTTCATCATGAAAACTCCTCAAGGCTATCAAAGCCGCGTGGGAGATCGCGGAAACTTGCTTTCAGGTGGAGAAAAACAACGTGTGAGTATTGCGCGCGCGATGTTCAAAGATGCACCAGTCTTGATTCTGGATGAAGCGACAAGCGCACTGGATACTGCCAGTGAAATTGAAGTTCAAAAAGGCCTTGATCACTTGATGGAAGGTCGTACGGCTTTGGTGATTGCTCACCGTCTGTCGACAATCCAAAAAGCAGATAAAATCGTCGTGATGAGAGCCGGCGAAATCGTGGAAATTGGCACTCATGCAAGCCTTCTTTCACTAAAAGGCGAGTACCATAACTTCCACAGCCTTCAGCACAACTAATTTACTTAAACTGTTCTGAAAGCCACTTCATCACATGCGGCATACGGCAACTCCAATATGATGTCGCATGTGAGTTGTCTGTACCGCAATCCTTAATACCAATTTCAAACTCTGGATGAGCTTTCTTAAGCTCTTCGATGAACTTCCTAGTATCCGGAGTGTCATTCAGAAATGGATCTTTTGAACCAATCTCCAGACGGAAGTTTTTAAACGGCAAACAACGGTCGCTGCCGGGTTTTTTTAATTTCTCACAAATATGACGGGCACTGCGCTCTTCAAAGTCTTTTCCCACACCATAGGAATAATAGTCTTCTTTGGGTTGCGAGCTGTTGCTATTGGGAGTCCAAATCTCTGCTGGCGTTCGAAATACGGGGCTCATTGAATAAACTGTGCACACCAGCTTGGGGTTGCTTAGCCCCAACTGCAAAGCCCCGTTGCCACCCATGGAAATTCCAAACAAAGCGCGATCACAAGGTTCATTCTTAACGACAGGATACTTTTTCTCTATGTGCTTAATCAGATCCTTAGTCACCATGTCGGCCGTCTTCACTTTAGAAATTGCACCATTCATCCAATAGTGACTCTGTCCATTGGGAGCAAAGATCAAAAAGGGTCTGCCGCCCTCACGTACGACTTTGTCATAGGATTCAAGTCCACCCGTATAGATTAGTGAATCTTTGTCACCACCCCTGCCATGCAAAAAGATCGCATAAGGGTACGACGACCCCCCATCCGGCGAGTATCCTGGAGGCACAATAACGTTGTATTCGACTTTCTTTTTTAAACTTTGTGAATAAAAACTGTTCGAAAAACAACGCGTGATAAATATCCGTTGGTTCAAAATCTTTTCATCGAATGGCTGACATTTTTCCGAGTTGGCGAATCCAAAAGATGAAAACAGAAAAATTGAAGTAACAAGAATTAGACATTTCATATTCGTCTAAGATAGCACATCACATTTTCGTTTCAATTTGAGTCAGCCATTAAACATCGGAAATTACGAAGATATTCAGTTTGTTTTCAATTTCTCGTCTCGGTTTGAACTAGACCAAAGACTGAATTGCATGATGTTTCGACACAACCCTCAAGTCCGTCTAGTTTCTTGACGATAAAAATATCGACAGTTTGAAAGTTACAGAAAATTGAAAGGGAGTTTGAAATGATTAATTGGGATGAGTTTGAACATATACATGTTATTAAAAAACTCAAACATATCCTTAGCGCATGGTGGAACATTGACGTTGTATTCACTGATGAGCGCGGGACACTTAGAGGGTTCGACTCCGGTAAAGCGGGCTTCAACAATCCTGCTATTGCAGCTTTGATGAATAAAGAAGCTGGCCAAGCTAGCGTTGCTGAGCTTGTAACTAAATCACTTGATGATCTTCGTACTTCTCAAAACCGCTTCTCCCTGCGCAAATGGGACATGGTTGGTTTCGACGTAGGTGTCTTCCCAATCATGATCGAAAATGATTGCGTTGGTACGGTTGTGGCGAT
Source organism: Bdellovibrio sp. ZAP7 (assembly GCF_006874645.1). Classification (NCBI taxonomy): domain Bacteria; kingdom Pseudomonadati; phylum Bdellovibrionota; class Bdellovibrionia; order Bdellovibrionales; family Pseudobdellovibrionaceae; genus Bdellovibrio; species Bdellovibrio sp. ZAP7. The sequence goes on from NZ_CP030082.1 coordinate 3,983,182, forward strand.
GGGCTTCTTCCGCGAAGCGAATTTCTCTTCTCGTATGACAGAAATTCGTGAGCGTCTAGCAGCTTTCGGTATGTCTGGCGAAGTGATTGAAAAATGCTTGGGTAAATTGAAATTCATGGATGACCATGAGCGCACACACTTCACTGAGGTTTGTGAATTGGTTGCTCAAGAGATCGTGACTCTTCACCTTGAGATCTCTTCTCGTGAAGATCGCATCAAAGAATTGAATAAAGAGCTTGGTAACAGATTTAAATACGACAACATGATCGGTAAATCCAAACCAATGCAATCTCTGTACGCTTTGCTTGATAAAATCAAGGGTGCAGATTCAACAGTTCTTGTTCAAGGTGAAAACGGTACGGGTAAAGAGTTGATCGCTAAATCGATCCACTATAACTCTCACCGCAAAGACAAGCCGTTTGTTATTCAAAACTGTTCTGCATTCAATGACAACTTGTTGGAATCAGAATTGTTCGGTCACGTGAAGGGTTCATTTACCGGCGCTTTGAAGGACAAAAAAGGTCTTTTCGAAATGGCCGACAAAGGAACTTTCTTCCTGGATGAGATCGGTGATACATCTCCACAAATGCAAGTTAAGCTTCTTCGCGTATTGCAAGAAGGCACTTTCACTCCAGTTGGTGCGACTGAAATGAGAAAAGTTGACGTTCGTATCGTTGCGGCGACGAACAGAAACCTTAAAGAGATGGTCGAGCAAGGTACATTCCGTGAAGACTTGTACTATCGTTTGAATGTTATCAACATCCGCGTTCCGCCTCTTCGCGAGCGTAAAGAAGACATCCCGTTCTTGACGGATTTTTTCTTGAACAAAATCCATGAAGCTCAAGGTGGTGTAAAACACCAATTGACGAAACGTGCTCTTGAAAAATTGTACGACTATCCATGGCCAGGTAACGTTCGTGAATTGCAAAATGAAATTGAAAGACTTTGTGTTCTTTCCGGCGAAGAATCAAAATTGATGGGTGAATTGCTTTCCCCAAAAATTTTGGAAGCTGGTGAGAAAAATAAAGTTCAAGGTTCCCGTTTGCAAGGTAAGTTGAAAGACGCTTTGGAAGATCTAGAGCGCGAAATGATCCGTGAGGGTCTTCGCCGCACAGGTTGGAACAAATCGAAACTTGCTAAAGAATTGGGTATCAGTCGTGCAGGTCTTATCATGAAAGTCGAAAAATACGGCTTGGATAAGCGTAAGATCGCTCGCGCATAATTGGGCAAGCACCCTAAATTATTTACCTATTTGAACTAAAAATAGAGGGCTTTGAAGGACAACTTCAAGGCCCTTTTTCTTTTCCCAAAAGCCACTTAAGTAGCTGATTTCACCGATAATTACCCCCTCCCCTGACAGTTGGTATTGTTCTTGTATATTAGGGTTTCTGTTAAGGGGTGTTGGTAATATGCAAACTACAACTTTGGATTCGTCATTTGTATCTCGTCTTAAGCATCTTGTTGAGACTCGCTATGGAAAAGAGCTGCTGATCCGTCAATTGATGGATCTGTCTGCCGTGCAACCGCACGAAGATACATATTTGCGCGGGGTGGATTTTCATGTGCCTATCAAGGTGAACGGTGCTCTGTTGGGTACCGCCATCGTTCCGGGTGCTGACGATTTAAATGCTGAAAAACGCCAGGGCGTTACGCAATTGATTCGCATGGTTTTAGAGCCAGCCCTTTATAAATGGTATCTGGAACAAAAAGAATCCAACTTAGTCGAAATCAGCAAAGCCAATTTTGAAACTGAAAACCTTCATGTCTTCGGCGATGACAAACTGCCAAGCATTGATGAGTTGCTGGAAGACTCCTCTAAAGACCTGGCCAAAGGTCTGTCGAAAGAATTATTATCCCACCTGATCCATCTGGAAGGGCAAACGCCGACAACCAATAAGAAAGTCGCTTTGCAGTTGCATGAGCTAACAGGCCGCTGGGCATTTGTTCCATTCAACGACATCAAGGGTCAACTTCACTCCAGTTTCGATATCGCGAAAATGGGTGAAATGACAATTTTCATCGAAAACATCGAGTCTCTAAACGCTGCTGAGCAAGAGCTTTTACTGGAGTATCTGGGTGAAGAGCATTCGCCAGATGAACCATTGATTATCACAAGCTCCGCTATGAATCTTGAAGAACTCGCAAAAACAGAAGGTCTTGCATCCAATCTGATTGATGAAGCCTCTGTGAATTGCTTTGAAGTGGACCGCGCTCCACTGACAACTCAAGGCCTGAAAGAAGTCCTGGAGTTGTTCTTTATGAAAGACCCGGCATCGACATAAGTTCTTGAATTAACTTGGAGTGTCTGTGAGAATTTTTCTTATGGTCACTCACGATGAATTTCTAAATTCTTTTTTAAGCCGCTCATTATCTACAGACGCATTCAAGGTATTTTCTCTTGCAGGAGATGCCTCGAATCGTCGCTATTACCGCGTGGTACATGACAATCAATCATGGGTGCTTATGCGCTGGGAGCCATTTGATCCCGCGAACTACCCGCTGATGAGCGTTCTAAATCATTTTGCCAAAAACGGTATCCACGTTCCTAAAATCGTTGCGATGTCACCCAGCGAAGGATTGATCCTTCAAGAAGACTTGGGCGATTTGATGCTTGAAAGAAAATTCTGGGAAAGCCAAAGCCACGAGTCCTCAATGGAGTGGTACAAGCTGACAGTCGATGAGGTTGTTAAGATCCATCACAAGGCAACGCTTGATCACGATCCGAACTGCTCTGCCTTTAAGATGAAATTTGATACTGAAAAATTTCTTTGGGAAATGAACTACGGCAAGGACAATTTATTGGCTGGCGTATTGAAGTTTCCTTTCAACGAAAAATCCAATAAAGAAATTTCTGATATCTTTTTGGATATCTGCTCACGCTTGGATGCGGAACCAAAGCGCATCGCTCACCGCGATTATCACTCGCGCAACGTGATGATTAAACTCGATAAAGTTCATGTGATCGATTTCCAGGATGCGCGCCTGGGACCGATCCAATATGACTTGGTAAGCCTTATGCGTGACTCATACGTCGATATGAGCGACGAAATGGCCGCAAAGCTGATCAATTACTACTTGGAGCAATCTAAGCAGTACTTGCCAAAAGATTTCTCGCGCGAACATTTTGATCGCATCTATGAACTTCAGTCTATTCAGCGCTGCTTTAAAGCTTGCGGCAGTTTCGCCAGCTTCTTCCACCAACGCGAAGATCGTCGTTACTTGAAATATCTTTCCGGGACTCTTCGTCGCGTGATGAAAGCGATTAACGAGTTTCCAGAATACAAAGTGTTTGCTGATATCTTGATTGATTCTGGCGCTCTTGAAAGAAAGTACGATTCTTTATGAATGTAATGGTCCTTGCAGCTGGCGAAGGCACTCGCCTTCGCCCCCATACAACTCAACTTCCCAAGCCTGCAATTCCGTTTTTGACTTTACCGTTGGCGGCGCATGCTTTGGGGTTTCTGCAAGGAATTCAGATTAACAAACTTGTGGTGAATACATATCACTTGCCAGAAAAGATCCACACACTGTTCAACAAGATTAATCATCAAGCGAACGAGCTGGTATTTTCAGACGAAGTGGGAAAAATTCTGGACAGTGGTGGCGGCTTGAACAAGGTTCGCAGTCATTTCAGAAATGGCGGAGACTTCATCTTGATGAACGCCGACACCGTGATTCTTCCGAAAGACTCTGAAATTCTAAAGAAAGCCCTTGCCAATCACCGCTCAACAGGAGCTGTGACGACGGTGCTCGTGATGTCACATCCCAGTGTTGGCACACAGTTCGGTGGAATCTGGGCAGACGGGAATAATGGCATAAAAGGATTTGGGAAAACCAAAGTCGAAGGCAGCGAAACAGGGTGGCATTACATCGGCGTTCAAATTTTTTCGGAAAAAATATTCAATTACCTTCCGAATCAAGAAGTATCGCATATTTTCAATGATGCTGTTATGGCGGCGGTAAATGGTGGGGAAAAAGCCCAAGTTTATCCAATAGAATGCACGTGGTTCGAAACTGGTAACCCTACTGATCTTATTGAAGCCACGAAGTACTGCATAAATGCATTGCTCGGTCCCAACGGCCATGAAAAGCAAGCGCTGGAAAAAACCTTCGCTCAATATTCACCATCAAAAGTCATCACGCAAAGATTCAATGAAGCAAACCTTCAGTTTTCTTCTGAAGCCATCATCGATAACGAATCTAAATTTTCTGGATTTGTAAGTGCCGGGCCAGGAACTGTGATTGGTAAGAATTGTACGTTGGAAAACGTGATCATCGGAGACGGTGTCAATGTTGCTGACGGCACGACCGTCAACAACACGATTCTGCTTTAAATTATTTTTTCAAATCAACATCAGAGACACCAAAGAAAGAATCTTGGCTCTCTTTGACTTTATAACGACGGCTCATCATCAGGAAGATACTGTCTGCGGCGACACCAATCGGCTCGCCGTGATAGTTCTTACTCATGCCTGCAGCTAGTCTTGAATTATCTTTGTCCAACAAACTTGATGACCCGCGAGCACCCGCATAACCGGGGTAGGGACCACTTCCACTGCTGCCATCACCACTTGGATAGCGACTGCCGCCGCCTCCACCAGAGCTTTCGTCATAACCCTGCGCTTTCGTCAATGCGCCGATTTTTACTTTCTCTAAGGCTTTCTTTTCGATGTCCTTCGAAGTCGCCATCGCTGCATCGATAGCACCTTGAGGAATCCCCGCAGATGCCATACCAGCCGCTGAACTAAGATCGGACACATTATAGGATTTTCCATCTGGAGAAGTAATTTTCGTCGCAGAGCTATTGACCAGTCCTTGCGCTTTTAGACTACTTAAGCCGGCTTCCGCTTTTTTCATATAGCTTGAGCCAACTGATGCATTTGACTGATAGTCAGGATCAGAACTGCTGCCGGATGCCAATCCAGAATTATAGTTTCCGGTTCCATAGGCATCAGACAAGTCAGCGGTGTTATAAGACTCACCTGCTTTTTGTCCATTAGCTTTCGACTGCTTCATGGACATGATACCCATCGCTGTAAACAGCGCTGCTACCGCACAAGCACTGCCATCCTCAGGACATCGGGACCAGTTCTGTGCTGCTACTGCAAACTCCGTTGCGCTCGCAACAGCATTGAAAGCTTGTGCCGAATTGTTCTTGCTACCATTGCTATTTGCAGAGCTATTCACTGCGGGAATTGTCGTGGTTTTTGTCGCACCACTTTCCACCCCCGTTTCTGCTGCGAAAGAATACGCAGGAGACAACGCGATGCTAAGACTGCAAACCGATTTAGTAATCGTTTTAAATACTGTCATGTCGTCTCCTAGTTATTTAGTAAAGAAGATTTATTATCCTGGTAGCGATCACGAACTTTTTCCCAGTTCGATTTACCACCCTGACCAGTTACTTCTTTAACCCAATTTTGTTGCGCGCCACCCATCTTTTTTGGATCTTTTGCTCCGCCAGGCAAGTAACCACGAAGACCTGACTTATCACTGGATGAGTCACCACCACCCCAACCACCGCCACCTCCGCCGCCGCTAGAGCCAGCTAAGATGTTGGTATCGAGAGCTTTATGACCTGATTTATCTTCACCACTGGCGCCGGAGCCACTGCCGCCTCCGCCACCACCAAGGTTTGCGCCGCCACCCCCAACGGGAGCACCAACACCACTACTGCCTGAATCATTGGATGGTGAGCGAGCTGTTGTTGAAGGAGTATTGCCCGTCGCCAAATCAGCCGCCGTCAACCCATCTTTGCTTGATGAAGCCGGTGTCGCTGAAAGTGCAGACAAACCACTGCCAGCAGAACTCATTGTAGATCTCGCGGCAATAGAGCCACAACCTTCAAGCATTGGATTTTTTAAACATATACACTCTGGAAGATTTGCATTCGCTTCAATCTTACAAGTTTCTGCTGTCGTCGCCACATCAGTTCCCGCAGACGAATCCGTCGCCTCCTCACAGCTCTTACCTTGTTTCAAGGCATTCACCACGCCATAAATACCGGATGCCGCTGAAGCAAGAAGTTGAGGATATTTACTTGTACATACTTGCGATTTTCCAGCGATAGATTGAATGTCACCAGTCTGAAGTTCTTTACCGATAAGATTCAAAATCGTAGCCTGCAAATCTCTGTAACGTGCGATTTGAGATACACAGTTTGGATCCTGGGGATTTTTGCAAACAGGAGAAGAAGCTTTTACTGCCTTCTGCATGTTTGCAACGGCTTCTTTAGTGTTGGAACAGTACCATCCGCAGTGACCCTTAGCTGCACCACAAGCTGCCGTATAAGCTGTCAAAGCTGCTTGAGCAACACCCATGCCTTTACCAAAAGCACTACATGAATCACTTACTCCAGAGGCACCTGCCACTGTCCCCAAGACGTTCAGTGCCGCTACGGCATCCTGAATTTTAGGACTCAAGTTTGACAGACAGGCATACGCAGCTACTGATTGACCCTTTACGCAAGTGTCCCAGTTGCCAATATACTCGTTGTAGGCAGCCTTTTCATTTTTGATCTGGTTGTCTTCGATGAATGCGCCACTTAATCCGACCAACTCACTGAAATTTTTTTCGAATTGTTTTCTAACGGCTTCCAAACCACCAGCTGTCGCTTCATTGGTATCAGCGGCTACGCTTGAATCAAGCGATGTTACTGGCGCAGAAGTTGAATTAGCAGCAGCAATTTGCTTCGGTTTAGCGAAACCTACATCACTTGCGGGAACTGTTTTTTCAGTTTGAGCATAAACGTTCCCACCTGCAAATGAGATCGCAAAAAGAATAGTAAACACGCGAGTTATCGCATTTCTCATAGATATTCCCCTACCTGTCTCTTTTCGGACAAAAGTCAGAGAATCTTAACTGTCTCAATTTGAGAATTTACGAGTGAGCTAGAAGTCTGAGGGAGGCGCATTTTTGATTTTAGCCTTGCCGGAGTTATCCCCACCCAATTGCAGTTCAGAATTCAAATAATCAGAGGAGATCATTTTGACGGAATAACCCGAGGTCCCGCCCACAATACAATTGCCAGAAGTTGGCGGAACAGGAGTTTCACCATCGTATTTTGGCTCTACTGTGCACTTACCCAGCTTCTCCGTATTCAGGGAGTAGTCCAACAAGCCGTTGTCAGCCCAACCCGTAAGTACGTTTTTCCAATCCTTCGAAAGATAGGTCAGTTTTTGATCAATATCTAACGCTAGTGTTTGAATCTCTTTGCTCTTTAAAACTTTATATTGGTCTTTCACGCTGAACTCTTCCAAGTTCACATCGCCCTGCTTGTAGTCCTTGTGATAGCCAATATCGGGACGAATGGATTTATCAAAACCAGGGTTCGCCTTCGGCATAAACTTTTCTTTAATGCGCTTATAATAGTTATGATAAAAATCCGGCTCGATAGAGTAGTACGCCATATCGAACTGGTCAGGAAGAATTGCTAAAAGTTCCAGGGCGCGGAATCGAGAAGGACCTTTTACTTCCTCGCTCCAAGCCAATAGATCTCCATTGCCATTACTTTTTTTAGCAAATTCAAACGGCAATTGATTCCAGTGACCAAAATTGGGAGCGGTATCTTGAAAATCAGGATTGTCCTTTGTACGTTTGTCCCAAGTCGGATCTAATTTGAAAATTGCGCGACCAAATTGATATAGAAGATTTCGACTTTTCAAACCGTACTGATCACCCACGAAACGGCTGTAATTTCCTGCACGAGTTGGATCCTTTGGATCGCCGATATTGCCAGTGTCATAAATTCTTGGGGGAAGATTTGCATCGATCTTACTACCACCTGCAGATCTTTCGGAACCGCTAGGCCATTGCGATTCATACCAAGGGCCCATTCTGCCTCCGAACGGTTTAAAAAACGCACGCGCTTTTAAATCAACGGCACCCAAAGGAGAAAAGGGAATGTTTGGACGAGTGACAGCCGAAACACCAACATAAGCCATACACCATGGATTCTTCTCGACACCCATTGAGTAATTATAAGGATCTTCAATCTGACTGCGAAGTCCGACAAACTGAGAGAGCTCGGAAATATCTCTCCATAATGCATGCCCTTGGTTTTTTACAACTTCAGCAGGCCAGTTATTGCGATCCGATGCGAGTTCTCTTGGTACGCGTTCAATATTGTTTTGGTCGACATTACAGACCGTATCCACATAACTAAATGCTGGTGCTATACGAATGGGAACGAGCCATTTTGCAGGCAATTCATCTTTTGCAGGATTATTGCACCCATCAGCACCCAAAGAATTATAAACTTTAAATGACTGCAACCCATCCTTATTTGCAGCGGTTAGATTGTTATCCAAAGTTGCTTTGATGCCCTTTTTAACTGATTCACCATCAAGATCAAAAAAGTCTTCTGTCTCGTTACTCATGGATCTGGAAATTGTTGAAATCAACAACATCCTATCTGCTTGGTCCATATTGTAACCCACCACCCATTGAGCCAGCAGTCGATAATTGAAGGCTCCAAAATAACGACAACGCTCAAACGCTAAGTTTCGAAATGTTTCCGATATACTTGTCATCGCAACGTTAACACTATGAAAACCAGCAATCGTTGGGGTTGGTCCGAATACTTTAACTCCGCTCATACCTTTTAAATCTCTACAGGTATTCTCATTCGGCATCGGTTTGAATGGAACATAGGTCGCACAAAAAGATGGTGCATCGTAAAAGTCTTTGGCTGCGGGATTGGTATCATCAGTATCCGCGCGCCCCGGCACGATCTGCAAATTATTAGCTGGGTTTTTATCGACCGGATGTTCCGACATATCCCCGGCCGTACCAACCATACGATAGCGCCAAGCCAGTAACTTCCAGCTCTGACGGATCTGATAGTTGATATGTGCGATCGCATTCATGTTCTCCGCTTGCTTCATTGCGCCGTAATAGGCAGCAAGATCCACGGAATTCTGTAAGTTGATTTTGTGATGGACCAACAAGCCCACGTTGATGACCATAGCAAAGAAGATAAACAGAATTTGAAATATCAAGGCGACAAATAGCGCAACCTGACCGCGAGGGTTTTTGAGTCTTCGAATAAGTTGATCACGCAGTTTCATCATGTGGTTAAAAACAATTGTCTCGTATCAATTGCACGGAGGCAATAACTCGACCTTGAAAACTTTGACTTGTTCTATAGTGAGATGACAGACTTTTAGCCATGATAACTAAGGGGAATCTCGACGATGGTCCGTAATTACTTCTCTGCCCTTATTGGCTTCTCAATTTTTACTGCTCCGCTGGTTTCCAACGCAGCTGTGTTGTTTGAGGGATATTCAAAAATTAACGCGAACGACGCCCATATCGGGTACGTCGTCAGCCGTTACGAGTTTGACGACAAGAAAAAACAATTTATCTCCACGTACTTTATCAAAACCGGAAAAGGTCCCACTGAAACCACAGAAAGTTTAAAAGCTTTCGCGGACTCCGAACTTGCTCCGATCTCTTACGAATACACATCGCTGTCTGGCAAAGAATCTAAAACGATCGACGCCAAGTTCAAAGCGGGAGCGATGACGGCAATCGTTAGCAACAACGGCAAATCCTCCAAAATTGAAAAGAAAATTCCCAAAGGGACTTTCCTTTCAACATTTCTGGTTTATTTGATGCTGAAAAGTAAAGACGGACTTCGTTCTGAAACAAAATACGAATACCAAGCCATCGCCGAGGAAGATGCCAGCATCTCCAAAGGGCAAGCTCTGGTTGGCAAAGAGCAGATCTTTAATGACTTTAAAGTATTTAAAATTCTGAACACCTTTAAAGACGCTAAATTCCTCAGCTACGTAAATGATCGGGGCGAAGTCATTGCGACGAATGCAATGGGTACGGGAATTTCCACGGAACTGGTTTCCACCGCCGCAGAAGCAACGAATGGCCAATCTTTCAGTACAACTATTTTGAAAACATTGTTTGCGGGAGTTCCGGCGGGCACTCAAAATGTTGTTGCTCAAGGCAAGAAAGCAAAACCGGCGACACTACCAACTACGACAATTAATGCACCAGTAACGGCTCCAGCTAGCGCCACTCCAGCCACTCAACCAGAAAATGAACCGGGTCAATAACTATGGGAATCAAGCAAATCATCGGACAGCACATGTTTATCGGTATCCAAGGTCACTCTTTGACTGCCGACGAAAAGAAATTCATCGTCGATAACAACATCGGTGGTATATGCCTGTTTGGTCGTAACGTCGCTGAACCAAAACAGGTTCATGACCTGTGCGCTGAAATTCAGTCCCTACGTCATATGCAGGCTGATAAGGCTCCGCTGTTTATCGGGATAGACATGGAAGGTGGCCGAGTCCACCGCTTGAAACCGCCGTTCACAGTTTGGCCGGCACTTCGTAAATTGGGTGATCTGGATGCCCCGACAGTTTCCTTTCACTTTGCAAATCGCATGGGTCAGGAATTGAAGGCCGTTGGTATCAATTTGGATTTTGCGCCTTCGGTTGACGTCTTCACCAATGAAGCAAACAAAGTCATCGGCGATCGTTCGATCAGTTCCGATCCTGAGTCTGTCGCTAAACATGCATCTGCCCTGGTTCGCGGTTACATCAAAGCTGACGTAATCACTTGTGCAAAACATTTCCCTGGCCACGGAAATACTTTGGTTGATAGCCATGAGGATCTTCCTGTGGAAAACCTGGATAAAGAACGCCTGGAAAGTTGTGAACTGATTCCATTCAAAAAAGCGTTCAAGTCCCGCGTCGACATGGTGATGACCTCCCATATTATGTTCCCAAAAATCGATCCTGAGTGGCCGGTTACTTTGTCAGAAATTTTCGTTAAGAAAATGATCAAAGAAGAACTTCGCTATAGAGGTTTAGTGATCACTGACGACTTGGGAATGAAGGCTATGTCGTCTCACTATGGGGTTGATGAAATTCCGGTTCGCGCTCTTCAAGCTGGCTGTGATCTGCTGTTGTATTGCAATGAATTCGACGTACCTCCGCAAGCTGTCGAAGCAATCTTAGGCGCTGTGGCTCAAGGCACTTTGGATCAAGCACAACTCGAGTCTTCTCACAGAAGAATTTTGGAACTGAAAAAAGCCAAAATCACCCACCCCGATCCACTGGATATGAGTGAGGTTGTAAAGATCGTTGGCCACGCAGAACATCTTAAAATCGCTGCTGCCATCAACAGCGGTGTCTCCCCAGACGGGTTACTGCCAGAGTAACAGTCATGAAAAAATTACCCAGGTCACCCGTCCCAACTTAAACAGGGACCTCCACAAGCTGGCCTGGGAATTGATAATACTCCCCCTATAGTCAGAGGAGTATTTATGGGTTTCGATAAAAGTAACGAAGAACTAAGTCCCGAGAATCAGCTCGATTTGTTTTCGTATAACACCTCAAAACTCGATTTTATTCCCGACCTGAAAATCCCGACACCTCGCCCACCAGAAGCGAATAAATCCCCGCGCTTTATGACTTTGTCAGTGGCTCTGCATATCGCTGCAGCTGTCGCAGTTGCAGTCATCAGCGTGCCTTTGGTGAACGAGATCAAAACCGATACAATTACGATCGAGCTTGAAGAGCCAACAGTTCACGAAGTTACCAAAGGTGCTCCAGTAGAACCCACGAAAGGTGGTGCACCAGCAGCTCTTCCAGAAAAATTACCTGTAAAAGAGGTGCAAGAAGTCGCAGTCACTCCAGTTGAAACGGCTCCGGCACCTACAGAAGTTGCGGTAGTGGCGGCTCCTGAAGTCATTGCAGAACCAGTTCCTGTTATCGAAAAGTCAGCACCTAAAAAAGCTGCGCCCAAAGCAGTAGCTGCCGCAAAACCATCTAGTCATAAAGCTGCTAAATCTGCTCCTGCAAAAACAAATTTTGCCGCAGTTCCTATGTCGATTGATGATATCAACTCGCCCGAACTTGATGAGGGAGAGATCGCGAATCAAAAATCTGAAGCAAAATTAGGTGAAGACTTCAATCAGGACTTCGATGAGATCGACAGTAAGCACGCAAGCAAACTTGCCGCTGAAGAATCGCAAATGAATGCGATGGCAGAAGCTCTTTCTGCTGATCAAGAAAGGTCTCTAAAATCCGTTGAAGATCAAAATCAGGCTGATTCTGCAGCTCTTGCGGAGTCTCAAAAGAATCTTCGTCATAAAAACGCCAAAGCGGTTGCTTCGGCGCTAGCATCCGAGAAAGCCGCTGCTGAAGCTGCTGCTCGCGAAAAAGCCGCCCAACGTGCAGCTGCGATTGCCGCTGCCAATGCGGCACAAGGTGCTGACGGCGCAGGTGGCGATGGTCCTGGTAAAGGTGAAAAACAAGGTGCCGGGGCCGGCAACAATGGACTTGAAAAATCAGGTCAGGAAGTTGCGGGCGCTGCTGAAGGCGTCAGAAGTTTAGATCAATTAAAACAGATGCCTGGAAATCCACGTCCTCAATACAGTGAAGAGGAACGCCTGAAAGGCAATCAAGGTCGCGTAAGCTTTGAAGCTTACATAACTAAAGATGGTACGCCTGTAAACTTCCGTATGAAGCAATCGACAGGTTTCAGAAATCTGGATGCAAAAACATTGGCTGCTCTTAAAAAGTGGAGATTCTATCCAGGCCAAGAAGGCTGGGTCGAAATACCATTTAGCTGGGACTTGAAAGGTGGCGTTCAAGAAGTGAAGGGTCGCCTAAGGACTTCGGTAGGACAGCTACAAGGTAGCTACTAATCTCTTGTAACAAACTGTACAAATGCAAAAAGCCTTTGGTGAACCCAAAGGCTTTTTACTTTTAAAGACTGAGGCTAATTAGTCTTTGAAAAGAACTTTAGCAGATTTAGTAGTACCGTTAGTACGTACTGCTGCTTTACGTTTTTTACCGCTAGTAGTTTTTTTCTTTTCGCGAATGTATTCAGTTTTTTTAGTTTTAGAAGCCACGGTTTACCCCCGGAATATTTATTAAAACTCCGGCCGTGCCGAAGTGCGCAATTATCCCATCAAAGCCGGGATAGGCTAGACGGAACGAGTTAACTATCAAAACGGAATAATCAAGTCAATCGAATGCCTATAATCTGATGATTTTTGTGTATTTCCGAAATAGGCATAGTTTAAACGAAAGCGAGGACCGCTAAACCCCATACCGGCCGAAACCAGGGGTCTGGAGTCGTCAAAATCGTCAGAATAGCCGAATCTGAACACTATAAAGCGATTTATGAAGGTTTCAAGGCCCAAACCAGCGTATCCCTCGGAATCTCCATCGACGCGAACACGGAACATTCCCTTATAAATATAGTTAAATCCGCCGCCCACCTTGGTTTTATAGCGGAGCTCCTCAGGAGCCGTATTATTGTTTTCACCGAAAACATTATAGACCACCAGGCCCAAACCCATGTCTGACATCGGCGTGTAAAGAAGGCCCAAATCCCCGTTGACTGAGTGATAGCTACCCTGAGCAAGAGTCTGCTCAAGGTAATGTCCCGTCAAACCCACGGACCATTTATCTTTAAAGAACTCTGCCAATGTAATGCCGATATCGTGTTCATTCAACTCACCAAGAGTTTTAGTCATCTTGGATTTTTGCACATACGCAGCCGCCGCAGGAAGCGTACTTTCTTTTGTGTTATCACTCAAAAAAGCTGCGAACTCTTTATCTGCGAAAGATGTAAAAAGAAAACGTCCCCCTAAATGAGCCATGGATGCAGGATTCAGGAAACTAGCATCACCGGGCTCCACAGCCGCACGTCCAGTTCCACCCGCTGCTACTGACGCCGAAGAATTATAAACTTGGGCCACTGCTTGGTTCGAGCTAACATATATGAGGAGAAAAACAGAAAGTTTTTTTACAAAGCTCAAAGGATGGAGCATGAATCAATACCTCGCACGCATCGTGTGCACATTCATTTTAGTGCTCACATACTATCAATCAGTTCATGCTGGCGCCAACAACTTTACGGCCAAACAAATTCGTTCCGGTGATAATCTTTTAAATATTTTGCGCCAACAGGGTTTTTCCATACGTGAACGCGAAAAAGTTCTGGCATCTGATCTTGGACTGCGTCGTTTGTTTCTGACTTTAGATACACGTTATCTGGTTCGTCGCGATAAGAACGAAGTAGAACTTCGAGTTTTCGACTCTCAAACTTCTGATGCCTTTCGCATTTTAAAAAAGAATGGTGTGATTCAGGCCGCTCCTTACAAGCCGCAATTTAAGACTACAGTTCTTAGAGTGGACGGCAAAGTTCACGGATCTATTCTGGGTTCTATCCTTCCCAAAGTTAACAGCAACTGGGTGGCAACCCGCTTCACTGATGCTTATGTATTCGATATAAAATCCGCAAAAGAACTGCGCCGAGGCGCACCTTTCTGGTTCACAGTTGAAAAGAAGTATGAGAGCGGTTTGTTCGTAAAATACGGAGAGATTCTGCAAACTTCGCTTGAGATCGATGGCGACATAGTTCGCAAAAAATTCGTTCGCTCTAAAGATGGCGGCGTGTTCTTTAATGATCAGGATCTGCAGGAAAAGCGTGCCTTCTACTCCCCCGTTAATTACATCAAAATCGCCAGCACCTTTCAGCCGAACCGATTGCACCCCATCACTCGTAAAAGAGTTCCGCATTTGGGCGTTGATTTTGAATTGCCGATTGGAGACCCGGTCTTAGCCGCACGCAAGGGCCAAGTGGTTCGCTATGGAAATAATCATGCGGCGGGGAATTTCATCGTACTTCGCCATTCAAACGGCATCGAGTCCTCGTACAACCATCTGTATAAAATCGATCGCAGAATTCGCGAGGGCTTGATGGTAAATGCCGGAGATAAAATCGCCGAGGTGGGTTGTACAGGTTACTGCACTCGGGCTCACTTGCACTTCGCCCTAAAAATAAAGGGCCGAATGGTCGACCCTTTGAAATATATTAAACCTTATCCACAAAACATGCATCAGCTCTTAGCTTCGCAAGTGGCGTCTAATTAGAATTTTGTACAGATCGTTGCATAGTTTGCGCAACGTTTTGTCGGAATAACACTGTTCGGATATGAAGCTGCGGAAGTACCAATCAATGGGTTGTAACAAGCAGCACCCGCACTGTATTCCACACCCTGGGCCACGCCATTCACCAAATTTTCAGTATAGCATGATGGCACAGTTGCTTTAGGAACCAAGCAGCCTTGAGTCACGTTAACATCCCATTGGTGAGCTGGGAACTGGCGGCGAACAATGTCGATTTCCGCACGCAAAGCCGCGCTGGCAGTAATTTGTGCCTCCGTATGAGGAGCACAAGAAGCCAAGTCGCGATTCAAATAAACTTTATAAACACGGTTACAATTCCAGTTCGCAATCACATTACCGGAACTCAGATCAACTTCTTGCAGAGTTTGCAACACATTCAGTGGAGAGAAACCGTTGGAAACACCCGCGGCCTGACCGAAGGAGAAACGGTAACCGCGACCGTAAGCCAAAGCTTTGTTTGTTGTGCTTGCAGAAACTACGCTGCCGATATTTGTGGAATCATTTAAATAGGTCATCGTCATCTGACCTTGCACTTGCAAGATATCACGCAAGCTTTGGGAGATGCTTTGATCCGAGTTAAATTTCATGTTGGCTTCAAGAGTGCGAGTGTTCGTAGAGAACGGAAAATAGCGAACCGAAGCCCCACGATTATTCAACAACGTATCCATGATATACGTTGAAGACAAAACGTCAGCCATTGGAATCACATCTGTATTCAAAGCCAAAGAACCCGTTGCAGAATAAACGCTGTTCAAATTTGAACGGTCACGGATTGCCATTGTCGGCATCACATTGATGTTCGTTGGCGAGTCACCCAAGTACTCTGCGTATTGGGCTTTAGAAACGGCGTTGGCTGGATAAATCGGGCTAAAATTAGCATCAACATAGGAATAGAAACTTGCAGGAATCGTAATACCCGCAGTCTGGTAAGCACCTGCACGAATTGAATAGTAAGCGCTACTGCTTGGCAGAGTTCCTGGCTCAGCGCAGGAGTTATAGGCAATTTGGTCAAATCCACCATCGAATGCAAATGGGATCCCAGAAATTTTTCCGGCCATTTGTGAACCGTACTTAGAAACGAGCGCCGCGTCCAAGCTGGAGTAGTCAGCTACGTCGTCAAGGGATGAGTCAAAACCTGCTTTGCCGCAGTTTTGAAAAGAAACAACAAGAGCCAATGAGGCAGCTATGACCCCAGCAACCTTCAACGTTGTTGGCTTGTTTGGCATTTTCATGGAAATTCCCCCGTTGTTAAACCTTACCACGACGTAGGGAACTTCTCTGGTAAAAAACAGATTTG
This sequence comes from Bdellovibrio sp. ZAP7, assembly GCF_006874645.1. NCBI lineage: Bacteria > Pseudomonadati > Bdellovibrionota > Bdellovibrionia > Bdellovibrionales > Pseudobdellovibrionaceae > Bdellovibrio > Bdellovibrio sp. ZAP7. The sequence continues at coordinate 3,999,430 of NZ_CP030082.1, forward strand.
GACCCCATTTTCAGCACGGTTTATTATAGCTTGTCTTAGAATGAAACGTTTGCGATTTTAAGAGGATGTCTAAAGTAAAAAAAGCAATAATTCCAGCCGCAGGTCTAGGTACCAGATTTCTTCCCGCAACGAAGACAGTTCCGAAAGAAATGCTAACCATCGTGGATGCACCCATCATTCTTTATGTGGTGGAAGAAGCGATCAAAGCCGGTATTGAAGATATCGTGCTTATCGCCGGCCGCAACAAGCACGCTATCGAAGACTTTTTTGATATGTCTTACGAACTAGAAGACAAACTTCATAAAGACGGAAAAGAGAAGCTTTTAGAACGCGTAACTAAGGCTCGCGATGCCGCGAACATCATCAGCATTCGTCAGAAACAAGCCCTGGGCCTGGGGCATGCAGTCCTTTGCGGCCTGCCGATCGTCGGCAAAGATCCATTTGCGGTCCTATTGGGTGACGAAATTACGATGGAAGCGAATGGCCAGGACAACGTGACGTCTCAGTTGGTAAAATCTTTTCAAGAAACTCAAACTTCCACGATTTCGATCATGAAGGTCTCTGAAAAAGACGTTTCCAAATACGGAATCGCTGAAGTTGAAGAAAAATCTCCAGGTTTTTTCAAAGTAACTTCACTTGTGGAAAAGCCTAAGCCAACGGAAACAAAAAGCCGCTGGGCTCTGCCGGGTCGCTATGTTTTTGACAACGCCATCATGGATCTGTTGGCAAATGCAAAACCATCTTTGAACGGTGAAATCCAATTAACCGATAGTATGAAGATTTTGTGCGAACAAAAAGGTCTTAATGCGATGACTTTTACTGCCGATCGCTACGATGCTGGTGATAAACTGGGCTATCTGCAGGCGAACATTGAACTGGCTTTGAAAAATCCAGAACTCAGCACGGATCTAAAAGCGTACATCGTTGAGCTGGCAAAAACTCTTAAGTAAAATCTGCGTTCCGATCAAATCGGAATCGCGTGAACCGAGGACTGTATGAGAAAAATATTAATCGCATCACTTGTTGGAATTTTAAGTCCGGTGCTGGCTTCAGCTTTCATTTTGCCAACAAGAACCATTTTGCAAAAAACTTCTGACAACGCTGGCAGTGGTATCTACGCCATCGAACAAGAAGTTCAATTTGCGAATGGAGATGACACAATTCACGTGCGTGAAACTTGGTTGATCGACAACGATCGCACCATGCGTCTGACAGTCACTGGTACCAAAGAGCTTCAAGGCAACTTCCGCATGCAATTCCTGTATGCAGGTGGACAACGCTACACGGTTATCAACGGCGCTAAGAAAAGCGAAAAAACTCCAGACGACTTTTTGGAAAAGTATTTAAATTTCCGCAGCCCGGAAGTTTTCGCAAACAACCTGGCGCAACTAAAAATTATTCCTCATGGTGGTTACTCAAAACGCATTCTTGCTAAAAAGGGCGAAGATGTGAAATATGAACCAGAGTCTTGGGTTCGTTATTCTCGCACTGGCGGCGTCGTGAATTATGCCTTTGGAACGCCAACTCCTGAAGACGATAAAAACGGCAATCCGGGTCTGTGGATCGAACAAGATCAATTCGTCATTCGTAAAATTCGCCTGCCAAGCCAGGTTGAAATGACGGCTGATAACTACAACCAATTCGCTAAGGGTCTATACTACCCTCGCACACGCACGGTTCGTTGGGGCAACAACACGGCGACCATTCGCCTGATCAGTGCTTCTGCCCGCCCCGCAACGGCTGTCGCGCAATTCCAGCCCAGCTCCTTGGATATCAACACCAAGCTTGATGGTTTGGAAAAATTGTCAGCTAGGGACGCGATCATTGAGTTCTATTCGAGGTTTAGATGAGCGAAGCTTCTCTCTGGAAGGTTGCAGTTGATGCTCCCCTTCCAGAGGCTTTGACATACAGCTACGCTGAGCCTCTGATTCGCGGCCAATTGGTTAACGTTCCTCTCGGAAAAAGAAAAACGAAGGGTCTTGTTCTTGGGCCCACGACAGAAGTTCCCGAATTTAAAGTTAAAGCCATTGATTCCATCGACGAGGAGTACGCTCCCCTTCCTGACGCTTTCGTAAAGTGGCTGGAGTGGCTGGGTAATTACTATCTGCACCCGGTGGGTCAGGTGGTTCAATCTGCTTTTCCTCCGCTTAAGAAAACGGAAAAACAACGGGCAAGCAAACGTGCTCCGGTCATTCCGCAACTTGAAAGCGATAAACTTCCTGAATTAACTCCGGAACAAAAAACCAGCATTGACGGCATCGCTGCTCATCAGGGTTTTTCCACGCACTTGTTATTTGGTGTGACAGGCTCCGGAAAAACTGAAGTTTACCTGCGCCTTTTAGATAAGGCGTTAAAAGAAGGAAAACGCGGTCTGGTGCTGGTTCCAGAGATTTCTCTGACGCCACAATTGATACAACGATTCGCGCGTCGCTTTGGTGATAAAATCGCAGCTCTGCACTCGCAATTGACCGATCGCGAACGTACCAATCAGTGGTGGGATGTTGTAGAAGGACGCAAATCTATTTTGATTGGTGCGAGATCTGCATTGTTCTGCCCGGTTCCTGATTTAGGAATCATTATTGTCGACGAAGAGCATGAGCCGTCTTACAAACAAGACGAGAAACTAAAATACAATGGTCGCGATGCTGCCGTCATGATGGGAAAAATCATGAACTGCCCTGTCGTGCTTGGTTCGGCCACTCCAAGTTTGGAGACCTGGAAAAATGCACAAGAGGGCAGATACTTTCTGCATCCACTGAAAAATCGTGTCGCCGGAAGAGCACTGCCCGATGTGGAAGTGATCGACCTAAGAAAACTAAAAGCTGATGACGATCATCAGAAACTTTTGATCGAGAAATACTCGCACCTTCCTTACTGGATGAGTCCACAGCTATTTGAGCGGATGCGCGAAACCCTAGAGCGCGGTGATCAAAGCGCTCTTTTTTTAAATCGTCGTGGTATTGCCCAAATGGTGGTGTGCCCGGCCTGCGGCCATACTCGCGAATGCCCCAATTGTGATATTTCGTTAACTCTGCACGCGGGTTCGCATCTGGTGTGTCACTACTGCGACTATCACGAACAGATGAAAAAGAAATGCCCTGACTGCAAAGAGGGCGAGCTGGAAGCCATTGGACTGGGAACAGAACTTTTAGAAACTGATCTTGCACGACTTTTCCCAGGAAAAGTTATCGCTCGCGCTGATCGTGATGAAATTCAAAATCGCGCCGATCTTGAAGATCTGATCGCTCGCATGGAAAGTGGTGAGATCGATATTCTGGTCGGCACACAAATGATCGCTAAGGGTTTAGATTTTCCAAAATTGAAACTTGTGGGACTTGTTCTTGCCGATGTGGGTTTCAATCTTCCTGATTTCCGCGCCACCGAACGAAGTTTTCAGCTGATCACTCAAATGAGTGGTCGCAGTGGACGCCATGTGAAAGAGGGCGAGAGCCCGGGCCTTGTAATTATTCAGACTTTCAACACTGAGCACGACAGTCTGACTTTCGCTCAACATCATGACTTCGAAGGTTTCGCTGCGAATGAATTGAATGTGCGTTCGGCTTTGAATTATCCACCTGTGGGCCGATTGGTCAGTTTCCGTATTCAAGGAACTCATCTAGGGAAAGTTGAAGAGACAGCTCGACTTTTAGCGAGACGTGCTCACAGCCTAAAGGCTCAAATTGAGAAGTACAAATCTATCGAAATTTTAGGTCCAGCGGAGGCCGCACTGGCGAAGTTGCGAGGACAATTCCGATATCATCTCCTCGTAAAATCGTCACAGGGGTCTGTCACGAATCCGTTTTCCCGCCAACTCCTTGGGGACCAGGAGTGGGTCCCCTCGGGAGTAAAAATTGTCGTCGATATTGATCCAATGAATTTGCTTTAAATCAGTTCTGAGACGTAAAATACTTAGGTATGCCCTCAATGGGCAAGGATGCCTATGATTCAATGCCCGCGTTGCGGAATTCAAGTAACAGAATTACACCCGATAGAAGCAGATCTATCGGCGAAGCTTGCACAAGCTGGCGAAGCTAATTTGCCATCCGAGGTGTGTGCGGGCTGTATTTCTGATTTACGTAGAACCGCCGCAACCAGCAGTGGTGGCGTGTTGATGGCGCAGGAACGCGCCCGCGAACAACATCGCCTGGCACTTTGGAAAAGTCGCGTGATGTTGATCAAGCAAGCACGCAACTCTATGGGACAAAAGCTTTATGCGGAAGCCGCGATTGCTTATGAAAAATATCTGAAAATTTTAGATATCGTTTTTGAGGTTAAAAAAGGCGAAAAACTTCGCCCCGAAGCCTTCAAAGAAAGCGCCCGTCATACCGAACTTACGGTTGTGGCATCAGTGTATTGGGATTTAATGCGCATCTATGACACTCATGACAAGTATCACGAACGCATGCAGAATTCGGCCAAGCAACTAGCCATCTTTGTTCAGTTCACACCGATTTATCCGGATATTATTAAAAAGGCCGAATCTTTTGTTCGCTCTGCCAAAAATCCAAATATCGTTAAGAACTTTTTAAAGCTGGCTGACAAAGAAAGACCACGCTGTTTTATTGCAACTTCTGCGTTCGGTCCTCAGGCTCTCGAAGTTCAAACATTGCGAATGTTCCGTGACCAGGTTTTAAAAGAAACGTTTTTAGGTCGTAAATTCGTTTACTTCTATTATAAAACCTCCCCGTCAATTGCTTGCTTACTCGATAAGCACTCCTGGCTCAAACCCGCTGTGAGAGCCGTCCTGCGCACATTGATTAAATGCGTTAGCTAAAATTTCATGCCCTTCCTTCTTGCAAAGTCCCGGTCTTCTAGGGGATTGTATTTGCATGGCTCATATTTATGATTACGCAATTATCGGTAGTGGTTTAACAGGTCTTAGCATCGCTGCAGCTCTTAGCCGCGAAACTAAGAACGTCGTTTTGTTGGAAGGATCGGATATTTCCGCTGGCGCCAACAAACAAATTAATTTCCCCACTGGCCCGATCAACAATGGCATCCGTTTTGTTCCTGATTCAGTTCTGTCTGAAAAAGCTTTGGGCTTCCTGGAAAATCTTCTGGGTCAAAAAGTGATCGCTGATGTTTCTGACGAAGCACCAATCACTTACGACTCTGGAAACTTTAAAACTTTCCTGGGCTTCGGCGAAAATCCACCGGCATTCTGGGAAGAATTGTCTTACTTCACTTCCAGCAAACGCATTGATTTGCACTTGCAGCCTTTTCAATGGGCACAAATGTTGATGGAAAAATTCACAGGCGATTTCATGCCTCGCTCTTATGTGACTAAGTTTCACCACGAAGGCGACCGTGTAAATTCTGTGACGGTGAATGGTTCTAAAACTATTCACGCTCAGAACTTTATCTTTGCAGGTACTGTTCGTGATCTTGCACTGTTGTTGCCAGAAGATACGATCTCTGCGCGCGCTCGTGCAAAACTTAGCAAAAATTCTTATTGGACGGCTTTGTGTATTGATATTTGCCACGGCAAAGCCGTGACTGATTCAACAGCTATGCACATCCTAAACGGCACAACTCAAGACGAAATCGGTCCTTGTGCGGGTCGCTTTCTTCCAGCAGTGGAAGTTGACGGCAATATGATTCAAGCTTCTCAATGGATCACATTCATTGAATCAGAATCCACAGAAGACAGCGAAGTGGTCGGCATGGCTTTGAAAAAAATCAAACGCCAGGTGAAACGCGCTTACCCTGAAGCTTTGGATAATTTGAAAAGCGAAAGAATCTTCGTCTCCCCTTATATCGCTGGAAATGGTGATTTGAAGTTGAGCGCGAATCAGACAATCCCAAGCTTGGAAAACCTATGGGTTTCTTCTTCGACTTTGAACGAGCAAAAGAACCTTGTAGGCGCACTTTTACAGGCAGAAATGATCGTGGCTTCCCTGGGTTTCAAAGTTGAGGCAGCTGTCGCTTCTGAAGCTCCCGTCGAGGAATTCTCCGAGGCATCACTGTAAGCTATTGAAATAATTGGATCTTTGTTAACGCCGCCGCAGAAATGCTGCGGCGTTTCTTTTTGGCGATTTTCATTCTTAAAAACATGCTACCAGACTGAGCAAAAGATCCTTGCTCTTCTGTGCCACGCTATGATATCCCGTGAGTCCAACAATAACACACTCTAGAGCACTAACTGGTCCCCGAGTACTGAAAAAGGGGTCTTCCGGCGAATCAAAAAAAGCTGGCTCTGCACTAGAGGAGGATTAACCAGAAAGGACGTACTACCATGGCACAAGTTACCATGAAAGAAATGCTAGACGCTGGAGTTCACTTCGGACACCAAACACAGCGTTGGAACCCAAAAATGAAACCTTACGTATACACAGCTAGAGGCGGTATTCACATTATCGACCTTCAAAAGACTGTTGTTCGCGCTAATAAAGCTGCTGAATACGTAAAAGAAATCGCTGCTAACGGTGGTCGCATGATCTTCGTTGGTACTAAAAAACAAGCTATCGAGCCTGTTCAAGAAGCAGCAGCAAAATGCGGTCAATACTACGTTACTAAACGTTGGTTGGGCGGCATGATGACTAACTTCGAAACGATCAAATCTTCTATCGATCGTCTTCGCAAAGTTGATGCTATGAAAGAAAAAGGCGAATTCAACTACCTTACTAAAAAAGAACGCGCAAAAATCGAAAAAGAATACCTTCGTTTGTCTGAGTTCTTGAACGGTATCCGCGACATGAAAGAAATGCCTTCTGTAATGTTCGTAGTAGACCTTCCTAAAGAACACATCGCAGTTGCTGAAGCTAAACGCTTGGGTATGACTGTTGTTGGTATCGCTGATACAAACTCTGATCCAGAGTCTATCGATTTCCCAATTCCAGGGAACGACGATGCTATCCGTTCTATCAAATTGTTCGCTAACCTAGTTGCAGACGCTTACCTTGAAGGTTCTAAAACTTGGGAGCAAAAACTTCGCACAATGACAGACAAACAATCTGACGTTGCTAAAGAAGCCAAAGGCGAAGAAGCAGCTCCTAAACGTCGTGCCCCTGCTGCAAAAGCTGGCGCGAAAGAAGCTCCTAAAAAAGCTGCTGGCCCTGCGGTTGTTAAAGCCAACAAAGGTCGTAAACTTGTTGCTGCTGGTACAGCAGAAGAAGTTGAGATCCAAGCTGAGCTTGAAAACAAAGACGAATCTGCAGAGTAATTTCTGTCAGGTCTCTGAAGAAAGGGTGGCTTGACCACCCTTTCCTTTGTCTCGCCTCCGCAAAAGCTACGGCGTGACAAGTCCTCCCTCGGTATCGCTGAGGGACTTTTATATAAGTCTTATTTGATTGCCCTACTTCGACGACGTCGAAGTGTAAATTAGAATTGAAGGAGTCTTCCTAATGTCTATTTCCGCTACTCTTGTTAAAGAGCTAAGAGAAAAAACTAACGCAGGTATGATGGATTGCAAAAAGGCGCTTGAAGCGACTTCGGGCGATTTCAACGCTGCTGTTGAATGGTTGCGCGTTAAAGGTCTTGGCGCTGCAGCTAAAAAAGCTGACCGTATCGCTGCTGAAGGTGCTGTATTCGCACTAATCAACGGCAACACAGGTCTTGTTATGGAAATCAACTCTGAAACTGACTTCGTTGCTCGTAACGACGGTTTCAAAGCTTTGGCTGCTGACGTAGCTGAGCACATGTTCAAAACTGAACTTGCTGGTGATGCTTTGTCTCAACCTTTCGCAAAAGACCCTTCTAAAAAATTGGGTGACCTTTTCACTGAAGCAACTGCTACTATCGGTGAAAAAATCGTTCTTCGTCGTCAAGAGAAGTACACTTCTAGTGCAAACACATTGGTTCACACTTATGTGCACGGTGAAGGTAAAATCGGTGTGATGATTGAAGTTGGCGTTTCTAAACCAGAAGCGACTTCAAACCCAGCATTGAAAACATTCGCACAAGACGTTGCTTTGCACATCGCTGCGATGAACCCAATGGCGATCTCTTCTGAACAAATCCCAGCGGATGTTGTTTCTAAAGAGAAAGAAATCCTAACAGCAAAAAACCTTGAATCAGGCAAAAAACCAGAAATGATCGAAAAAATCGTTGAAGGTCAAATCCGTAAATTCTTGGCTGAAAACTGCCTGATGGACCAAGCTTTCGTTAAAAATCCGGACTTGAAAGTTTCTGATTTGGCGAAAAATGTTGGCAAAGAAATCGGCGCTGACGTTACAGTTAAACGTTTCGTACGTTTCGAATTGGGCGCTGGTATCGAAAAGAAATCCAACGACTTCGCAGCTGAAGTTGCAGCTCAAATGAAAGGACACTAGTTTGAAAGCGCCTGTTTATAAGCGTATTTTGCTGAAATTAAGTGGCGAGGCTCTTGCTGGAAAGCAAGGGACTGGCATTAACACTGCGACAATCACACAGATTGCGAATGACGTAGCAGAAGCTTACAAGGCAGGCGTTCAAATTGGTCTCGTTATCGGCGGCGGTAACATCTATCGTGGTGTTGCCGCATCTGCTGAAGGTATGGATCGCGCAAGTGCTGACTACATGGGTATGCTTGCGACTTGTATCAATGCCCTGGCTCTTCAAGATGCTCTTGAAAAAGCCGGTGTTCCGACTCGTGTACAAACAGCTATTGAAATGGCTGAAATCGCAGAGCCTTATATCCGCCGCAGAGCTATCCGCCACTTGGAAAAAAACCGCTTGGTGATCTTCGGAGCAGGTACTGGAAACCCTTATTTCACAACAGATACAGCCGCTTCTCTTCGCGCGATGGAAATCGATGCTGAAGTGATCATGAAGGCGACTAAAGTTGACGGTATCTACGATAAAGACCCTGTGAAACATGCTGATGCGAAGAAATTCGATAAGATCAGCTATATTGATGTACTAAATCGCGGTCTACAAGTGATGGACTCAACTGCGATTTCAATGTGCATGGATAACAAACTTCCGATTATTACTTTTGACCTTTCAGTTCCGGGTAATATCCTTAAAGCTGTTCAAGGTGAAAACATCGGTACCCTGGTACAATAGGGCGCCACAAGGAGATTCAACATGGCAATTGCTGAGATTAAAAAGAACGCTCAAGCTCAAATGGATAAATCTGTTCTTGCTTTGGGTGAAGAGCTTAAAAAAATCCGTACTGGCCGCGCACAAGTTTCTATGCTTGATGGCGTTCGTGTAAACTACTACGGAAATCCATCTCCACTTTCACAAGTCGCTTCCATCTCTACACCAGATGCGAAATCTTTCCTTATCGCGCCTTGGGAAGTATCCATTCTTAAAGACATCGAACAAGCGATCATCAAATCTGAATTGGGCATGGCTCCAATGAACGATGGCAAAGTGATTCGCTTGAAAGTTCCTGACGTAACTGAAGAACGTCGTAAAGACCTTGCTAAACAAGTTAAGAAAATCGCTGAGGAAGCACGCGTCGCTGTTCGTATGGCTCGTCGTGATGCCAATGAAGCTATCAAAAAAATGAAAGCTGACAAAAAAGCGCCTCTTAGTGAAGACGAAGCTAAAAAAGGTGAAGCAGACATTCAAAAAGTGACAGACGATATGATCAAAAAAGTAGATCAAATCGCTGAAGAAAAAGAAAAGTCAATTTTGACAATCTAGGTTTTGGGAGCCCGGTGACTCTACCTAAGCATATTGCAATCATTATGGATGGTAACGGTCGTTGGGCTCAGCTCAAGCGAAAGCCACGTACTTTTGGTCACATCAAAGGTACTCGGGTCGCAAAAAAAATCATTACTGTATGTTCTCGTAAGGGAATCAAAAACCTTACGCTTTACGCTTTCTCCACTGAAAATTGGTTCCGTCCTCAGGCAGAAGTTTCCTTCCTGATGAAAATTCTGCGTCGTTATTTAAGCAAGGAAACCAGCAATCTGGTGAAAGAAAACATCCGCTTTTCCGTGATCGGGGATCTTTCCAAAGTTCCTGCTGACGTATTCAGCGCTATTCAACAAGCTCGCGAAGCTACATCTAAATGCACAGGCTTGAACTTGGTCTTTGCATTGAGCTATGGCTCTCGCCAGGAAATCACTTTGGCCGTGCGTGATATCGCGCAGATGGTTGCCAAGGGTGCTATTAAACCTGACGAAATCGATGAGGCTTTGATTAGCACTTCGTTAAGCACGTATCCGACTCCAGATCCTGATTTGATTGTTAGAACAAGCGGCGAACAACGACTTTCTAATTTCTTGTTATGGCAGGCCGCTTATTCGGAATTCTACTTCACGGAAACTCTGTGGCCTAATTTCACAGAAGCTCATCTTGAGGAAGCCCTTACTGCTTTTTCCGTGAGACAACGCCGTTACGGCAAGGTCTCTACAAATGACAACTTGGAAAAGCTTTCTAACTAGAGCCGCTTCAGCCCTGGTGGCATTGGCTATCATCTTTGCGCTTTACTACTTCCTGAAAATTCCAGGTTTGAAAATCATTATCGCAGTTGCTGTTGCACTGAGCGCTTGGGAGCTTCTGGGAATTTTATTTAAAACTGAAACTTCAAAAACCCTTAGAGCGGCATTTTTAATTCTGTCGTTTTTCGTCTTTGCGGTTTCGACAATGGCTTTGAATTTGGGCGCCATCGTCTATGCCATCTCATTGATTTTGCTAACGATCATCAGTTTGCTAAAACTTCACAACACGGGCGATTTGCAGCGCATGGGGAAGTTCCAAGCGAATGCTGCTTTGGGATTGATGTACGTGGGATTATTGCCCTCGTTCGCTTTCCGTTTGCTTGATCAAGAGCAAGGTATTTTCTGGTTCATTTATTTACTGGCTGTTGTATTCGCTGGCGACACAATGGCTTATTGCTTTGGTGTTCTGTTTGGAAAACACAAAGTGATGCCTTCGGTTTCTCCTAAGAAAACTTGGGAAGGTTCCCTAGGGGGAATTTTGGGCTCCGTAGTTGCGGGAACAATTTGCTGGAAGTATTTACTACCAGAGTTCTCGGGGTATTTCATTGTGGGACTGGCAGCTGTCTCAGGATATGTCGGTCAGTTCGGAGATTTCTTCGAATCACTTCTTAAGCGTGTCGCTGAGGTCAAAGACTCAGGAAAGATCATGCCGGGGCACGGCGGCGTCCTAGATCGAATTGACGGTGTCCTATTCGCAAGTCCGGTAGTTTTGCTTGGCGTTGTGATCCTATCTCATCTTTTGTCGTAAGAATAAAGTCGAGCACCTCGACATAAAGTTTGTAATTTAGTAGCTCGGAATAGCTCGATCCAATTAGAATAACCGGATGGAAATGCTTCTAAATTACATCAATAGTGGTTTGTCAGTCGTTATTCCTTTCGTTGTATTGCTCGGAATTTTGATTTTCGTGCATGAGCTTGGTCACTTCCTTGTGGCTCGCTGGTGTGGCGTTAGAGTCGAAGTATTCAGCTTGGGCTTTGGCAAAAAAATCCTGAAATATAAAAAAGGCGATACAACCTATGCGCTTTCCATCGTGCCACTGGGTGGTTACGTAAAAATGTTTGGTGAACAACCAGGCGAAAATATTTCTGAAGAAGACAAAAAAGTTTCATTCACCCACAAAACAGTGTGGCAACGTATCGCCGTGGTTCTTGCGGGTCCGTTGATGAATTTCTTTTTTGCGATTTTGGTTTTAGGTATCGTTGCCTTGGTTGGCGAAGATGCAAAAATGCCAGTGCTTGGTGATATCAATCCAAAATCTGCCGCGTATGAAGCTGGTTTCCGCTCGGGCGACAAAGTCATTTCCATTAACGACAAACAGATCGCTACTTGGGAAGAAATCCAAAAAACGCTTAGCCTAAAACATGAACAAGATCTGCATCTTGATGTCGTGGTTCAACACCAAGGCAGCCAAGAGCAATCTAAGATCTCTGTTGTTGCGAAGGCTGAACCGAATCCAAACATCTTAAGCTCATTCAACTACGTTGCTAATGTTGACGGTCTGACAGCAATGTCTGCCGGAACAACTGTGGGCGTAATTGCAAACTCACCGCTTTATGCGTTGGGCTTGCGCACGGGCGATTCCATCGTTGGCATCAACGGAACAAAAATCGCTTACTGGAGAGATCTGGAATCAACGCTTGCTAAAATGAACTCCAAGGACACTTTAACTTTGGAAGTCATGGGTAAACGCGAAGGCGACAAAACTGACAAGCCAATTACTGTGACGATGGCGCCGCTTGAAAGCATGAAATCTTTCAGCTTGTCAGCATTGGGCCTTGAGTCTTCCGAGCTTTACCTTTCTAAAGTAATGGATAATTCACCAGCGAAAGCTGCGGGCATTAAAGAGGGCGACCGCCTGGTTGCAATCAATAGCGTAACTTTGAATAAATGGGACGATGTTATTGCTAACATCAAATCCTTCGATGGTAAAAATCCTGTCGACATCAAAGTTTTGCGTGAAGGTCAGAATGTTGATTTGAAAATCACGCCTAAAATGACAACGCAAATGACAGCAGCTGGTAGCGAAGAAAAACGCTATACGATTGGTATCGCTCCTGTTGTTAACTTGGCATTGCCAGACACTTTGGTGGTTCGTACAAACAATCCACTTGAGGCCGTGGTGCGTGGGACAGAAAAAACTTGGGACTTCACTGTAATGACAGTGATGAGCTTTGTTCGTCTGTTTGAAGCAAAGATCTCTCCGAAAAATATCGGGGGCGTTCTGTCTATTGGTCAGGCGGCAGGTGAAACTTATAAAATGGGTATTACGCCATTCTTGCAAATGATGGCGATCATCTCTGTGAACTTGTTCATCCTGAACTTGCTACCGATTCCAGTTTTGGACGGTGGTCACTTGGTGTTCTATGTGATCGAAGTTGTTAAAGGTGCGCCTTTAAGTCTTCGTAAAATGGAAATTGCCCAACAAGTAGGTATGGCGCTCTTAATGAGTTTGATGGTCTTTGCCCTGTTCAATGACTTTACTCGCCTATTCGGTCTATGAAAATTCTAGCCATGGAAACCAGCACTCTGCTTGGTGGAGTGGCTGTCATTCAAGACGGAAAAGTTGTCGCTGAGGAATCCTCTCAGCGACAAAAGTCCCATACAGAAATTATCTCCCCCTTCGTGGAAAACTGTTTGAAAACTGCGGGTTTGAAACTCGAGGAAATCGACGTGTTTGCTGTCGGTCAGGGACCAGGGAGTTTTACAGGTATTCGTGTAGCAGCCAACGCTGGCAAGACTTACGCGTATAGCTTTAATAAGCCCATGGTGACCATTGATTCACTGATGTTGTTAGCCGAACAAGCTCGTCCATCAACACTGCCAGTTCTGGCAATCATGAATGCTTACAAGAACATGGTATACCTGGGACTTTTTGATTGTTCAGGTGAAGAACCTGTTTATCTAAAAGGTCCAGCGGCAATTCCCGTTCGCGAATTATCCCAACATATTGACATGGAAGTGATGGTTGTGGGCGACGGTTGGGAAACTTATCACGAGTATTTTCCGGAAAACATGAAAAGCAAAATGCATCGGGATTCGAAATTTCCGGATGAGCCGCAAGCGCGCACTCTGGGTTTGATGGCGGAAAAACGTGCTCAACGTGGACAAACTTTAGACTGGAAATCGTTTATTCCCCTTTATATTCGCGCATCTGAAGCCGAAGAGACAAAAAAAGGAATTTTAATTTCCCCGTTGAAATAGGACAGTCCATGGAACGAGACTTCGAAAACGACAATGTTGAACCTTTGAACTTCAAAACTTCTTCCAATGAAAAATTCCCTGCGAAACTTTGGGTGACGGCATCTGGAAAAGGCGGCGTGGGAAAAACCTTTGTCTCTTCGAGCTTGGGCATCACGCTCTCCAAACTTGGTCACACAGTAGTGATTGTTGATTTGGATTTAAGTGGCGCAAACATTCACACAGTTCTTGGCGTAAATCCTTCTCACATGAATATCCGTCACTACTTTGAAGGCGTTAAAACTCTTCAAGACCTGGTGATTCCGACTCAGTACTCGAATCTTTCCTATGTTCAAGGCTTCTGGGATTCCTGGTCGCCAATCGATTTCACCATGGATCAAATCGCAAACTTGATTCCGCAAATCCACGCCCTTCGCGCAGATTACGTGATTGTTGATTTGGGAGCTGGTGCTTTGGAAGCACACTTGGAGCTGTTCAAAGCGGCTGATGAAAAATTTCTGGTGACGTCACCAGAACCAACCAGCATCGAAAAAACTTATCGCTTCATTGAAGCTTTCGTTTGCCATTCTCTAAAGCAAGATTCCACTCCCGATGCTTACGGCAACATGCTGACTACTTTGCGCAGCCATCGCCAAAGAACTTTGGGTAAACCGTTTTCATTCCGTTCATATCTTAAAGAGCAAACGGGTTTGAATTACGACTTCTTTGAAAGTTTAACGGCTAAGCCGGTTCGTTTGATCGTTAACAGTTGCCGCTATCAAAATCATTCTGAGCTGGGTTATGGAATGAAGAGTGTCTGCAATAAGTACTACGACCTTAGTATTGATTTCGCTGCTTCAATCGACTTTGACAATGCAGTGTGGCAGTCGGTAAAGGGGCGTGAACACGTACTATTTGCACAACCCTTCACGGGGCTAGCAGGACAATTTTTGACCACGTGCAAACAACTTATTGATCCCGAGGAACTTCGCGCCGTAGTATAATAGGTGCATGGAAGCGACAACACGTTCTAATTACTATGAAATTCTTGAATTACCTGCAAACTCACCTCAGCACGAAGTGACTGCGGCGTATGAACGTGCTCGCAATACCTATTCTGGTGAAAATCCAGCTATCTATACTATTTTTTCTGAACATGAAGCTCGTGAGTTTCTGGTCCTGATCGAGGAAGCGTATCAAGTTCTTGGTAACAAGATCCTGAGAAACATCTACGACCAAAGACTGTTAAGCGGAATGGCATCTCTAAATGATCTGACTTACGCTTCTATCGTTGAAGCGAGCAAAAAGGTTGCCCCAGTTGAAGTTAAAGCGACTGAAAAAAAACCTGCTGCTGCTTACACTAAAGACGAAAAGTTCGAAGCAGAGATCAAAGCCCAAGAAAATTGGACTGGCGACTTCCTTAAAAAAGTTCGCGAATACAAAGGCATTACTGTTGAACGTATGAGCGAGATCACTAAGATCAACGCGTGGTACGTGAAAGCCATAGAAAAAACTGAACCTGATAATCTTCCAGCTGTTGTATTTGTACGCGGTTACGTGGTGCAAATCGCAAGAGCTTTGGGTGTTGACGACAAAAAAGCCGCTGACTCCTACATGAAGACATTCAAACAAGCTCTTGGAAAATAAATCCAACTCCGAAAATTCTGAACAGACAATTCAGATCACCGCTCTGCCCGAGATGGTTGGCTTGCGTCTAGATAAAGCTCTGACTTTGTTACCGGAAGTAGAGACTCGTTCGCGTGCTTCGCACCTGATTGAAAACTCCCTGGTGAAAGTAAATGGCAAGGTGGCCAAGGCCTCCTTGGCTTTGAAGGCAACAGATCAGCTGGAAATAACTCTGCCAGCACCGGTTCCAACAGAACTTCAGTCCTACGATTTAAAGTTAGATGTTTTATTTGAAGATTCAGATGTAATCGTGATCAACAAGCCAGCGGGATTGGTGGTCCATCCAGCTGCAGGCCATGCACACGATACTTTAGTGAATGCGTTGATCTCGCACACGGATGATCTTTCCATGAAATTTGGAGAAGAGCGACCTGGTATCGTTCACCGTCTGGATAAAGAAACCAGTGGAATCATCGTCGTTGCTAAAAACGATAAAGCCCACGAGTCTTTAACTTCGCAATTCAAAGAGCGCAGCACTCATCGCATTTACTATGCGGTGACCATTGGGACCGCTCGCAATTTAAGCGGAACTATCAAAAGCTTTTTGGCTCGTCATCCTGTTGATCGTAAAAAATATGCCTCAGTCGTGGGCGATGATCGTCGTCCTTTGCAAGATCAAGAGGATCCACCAATGGTTGGGAAGTGGGCCGTTACTCACTACGAAACTGTGAATCGTAAAAGCGGTCTTAGCTATATGAAGCTTAAGCTAGAAACCGGACGGACTCATCAGATTCGCGTTCACCTTTCTGAAAATGGTTTGCCGATTGCGGGTGACACACTTTACGGAGCTGATCGAAAAATCAAATCCGTTGAACAACGCCAAATCCAAGAAGACCTTCGCGCCCTTCCAAGATTCTTGCTCCACGCGGCTGAGCTGGGCTTCACTCACCCACGCACTCAAGAGCGCATGTTCTTTAAACAAGATTGGCCGGAAGATATTCTTTCACTGATTAAAAAATGGGGTTTGGTATGAATATAGAAAGAACTCCTTTGGGATATGAGATTAAAAACTCTCATGTAACTTACTTTTTCGGTGGCAAAGAGTCACAAATTCAAAATCTGAAAGCTGCTTATCCTCACTTTGATTTCGTTCGCGTTAAGCAAACTCACAGCGATATCGTGGTGGAATCGAAAGATGCGTCGCTTGATTACCAAGTGAACGCCGACGGACATATTTCCTCGGCTCGCTATCTAGCTTTGTGCGTGGTCACGGCTGACTGCGTTCCTGCTTTGTTCTATCACGCTAAAAGCGGCACCATTGCTGGTGTTCACGCCGGCTGGCGCGGAGTTGCGAACCGTATTTTAATCAATACGATTCGCGATATGGTTAAACGCGGAATTCCTCCTCAGGAAATTGAAGTTGCCATCGGTCCCCACATTCAAAAAGACAGCTTTGAAGTGGGTCATGATGTGCGCGATCAGATCCTGGCTAGTCTTCTAGAAACGTCTCGCGAGGAAAAAGAGATGTTTTACACAGACCTATCCACAGAGAAGAGTCTGGTGGATATTAATTTGATCGTGAAAGCTCAATTGGAATCCCAGGGAATTTCCTTAGAGAATGTCTCAACCTTGCACATCGATACTGTGAAAGATCAATTCTTTCACTCCCACCGTCGCGATAAGGAACAAGCCGGTCGTCAGATCAGCTTTGTCGTAAGAACGCCATGAGTATCATTCCTCAAGATTTCTATTTTGAGGATACAACGTCAGTGGCAAAATCCCTGCTGGGAAAAACTCTGCACATAAAAACCACTGGCCAAGAGCAACTGGCACGCATTGTTGAAGTGGAAGCATATCTGGGCATCCAAGATCCTGCCTGTCATACTTTCGGCGGTCGTCAAACTCCCCGCGTGAAATCAATGTATCTGTCCGGGGGCCATAGTTACGTCTATATGATCTATGGAATGTATAATTGTCTGAATATTGTGACTCGAACTGAAGAGCACCCCGAAGCTATTTTGATTCGTGCCGTGGAACCGCTTCCATTGAGTGCGACGTTTAATAAATCGATGCTGGTGTCGAATGGTCCTGGAAAATTATGCCGTCATTATGAAATCACTAAAGAACACGATGGAGTCGCTTTATGGAGGAAAAACTCCCCACTTTATCTTTCGGATGATGGGCTCAATATTCCAAAAAGTCAGATTGTTTCTAAACCACGGATCGGCGTAGATTATGCAGGCGAAGCCGCTGAATGGCCATTACGCTTTTATATCGCCAATAGTAAATTCGTTTCCAAGAAATAATATTTCCGGTCGAGTCGCATTTCATTTTCATTTCAAACATTGATCTATTTGGTCTAAGATAAGTGGCGCTATAGGAGGCCACGATGAAAATCAATATTGGTATTAACGACAAAGACAGAAAAGAAATCGCAAAAGGTCTTTCGACTCTTTTGGCCGACACTTACACTCTTTATCTTCAAACTCACAACTTTCATTGGAATGTCGAAGGACCCATGTTCCAAACTTTGCATTTGATGTTTGAAACTCAATATAATGAATTGGCGTTGGCCGTTGATTTGATCGCAGAACGTATTCGTGCATTGGGACACTACGCTCCAGGTACGTATGCTGAGTTCTCTAAACTTTCTTCTATCAAAGAAGTTCCAGGAGAAAAATTGAGCGCGACAAAAATGATCGAGACGCTTGTTCTTGGTCAGGAAACTGTTGCTCGCACTGCTCGTGGCCTGTTCGCTGTTGTTGAAAAAGCAAGTGACGAACCAACAGCAGATCTTTTGACTCAAAGACTTCAAGTTCACGAGAAAACAGCTTGGATGTTAAGAAGCTTGCTTGAAAAGAAGTAAGCCTTAAAAAAAGGGTCTCGAAAGAGGCCCTTTTTTCGTTTTTGGGCAAAAAAAATCCCGCTTTGTGAGCGGGATATAAATCTTAAAAAATGGTGGCTTGAGACGGAATTGAACCGCCGACACAAGGATTTTCAGTCCTCTGCTCTACCAACTGAGCTACCAAGCCATTCGGAAATCTCTAGACTGTCGTTAAGAGAGACATTGGTTTAACTTTTGCCCCCCTTGCCTGTCAACAATTAGACTTTGTCGAATGCAGATTTTAGGTCTGAAAGCAGGTCAGTAAGGTCTTCAATACCCACAGACAGTCTGATTAGCGTGTCGTCGATACCTAGAGCCTTGCGGTTTTCAGCTGGCACGGAGGCATGCGTCATAATCGCTGGGTGTTCGATCAAGCTCTCTACACCACCCAAACTCTCTGCCAAAGCAAAGATTTCTACGCTTTCCAAGAACTTACGGGCCGCTTCGATTCCACCTTTGATATAGAAAGTGATCATGCCGCCATATCCATGCATTTGCTCTTTCGCCAAGGCATGCTGCGGATGACTTTCCAAACCTGGGTAAATCACTTTTTCAACTTTCGAATGACCTTCCAAGAAACGTGCGATCGCCATCGCGTTTTCCTGGTGAGCCTTCATACGCAAAGGTAAAGTTTTCAAACTTCTTAAGCACATGAATGAATCAAATGGTCCTTGGATCGGTCCCATCGAGTTACTTAAGAAAGCCATGCGCTCAGCGATGTCTTCACGCGAAGTCACTGCCACACCGCCAACCACGTCACTGTGACCACCGATATATTTAGTCGCCGAGTGCACTACGATATCCGCACCCAATTCCAATGGACGCTGGAAGTAAGGACTCATGAACGTGTTATCAACGGCTACGATGATGCCTTTCGCTTTCGCGATCGCGCAGATTTTTTTGATGTCGACCAACTTCAATGTCGGATTTGTCGGAGTTTCCAACCACACCATTTTCGTATTTGGCTTGATCGCCTTTTCGAAGTTTTCAACTTTCGTCAAATCAATGAAAGAAAACTCCATACCATCGTGTCTTAGAACTTTATCAAACAAGCGAAAAGTGCCGCCGTACATATCGTCCATCGCGATAACATGATCACCACCTTTAATAAGGTGCAAAATCACAGTCGTTGCGGCGCAACCTGAGGCAAATGCGAAGCCATATTTACCGCTTTCAAGACTTGCCATGCAATTTTCATAAGCGCGACGAGTTGGATTGTGAGTACGAGAATACTCCCAACCTTTATGAACGCCCGGAGAAGATTGTACATAAGTCGAGGTCATGTAAACCGGAGTCATGATCGCTCCAGTTGTAGGATCTGGAGCTTGTCCAGCATGAATCGCACGAGTCGCAAAACCAAGT
Organism: Bdellovibrio sp. ZAP7; assembly: GCF_006874645.1. Classification (NCBI taxonomy): domain Bacteria; kingdom Pseudomonadati; phylum Bdellovibrionota; class Bdellovibrionia; order Bdellovibrionales; family Pseudobdellovibrionaceae; genus Bdellovibrio; species Bdellovibrio sp. ZAP7. The sequence continues at coordinate 4,018,856 of NZ_CP030082.1, forward strand.
TTAGAATCTGTTGTTTTCATATCTGCACCTATTATTTAGAAAGATTTTTTAGGGCTTCTTCAGCGGAAACAACGCGATTGAAGACATTTTTCGTATCTTCAGCCTTCAAGAAACTGTTTTCCACCATCCATTGATCGTTAAATGCCTTGCTCAGATATTGGCGGCCGCTATCTGGGAAAATCACGACGATATTTGATGGTTTTTCCAACGTTTCAGCATACTTCATTGCGGCCACCATAGCTGTTCCACTTGAAGGACCAACCAACAAGCCTTCTTCCGCGACCAAGCGTCTTGTCATCGCGAAAGCCTCGGGATCACTGACTCGAACAAAGCCGTCATAAATATCCAAATGAACATTGTCTGGAAGCATGTCTTCGCCAATACCCTCGACCTTGTAAGAACCTGGGGGATCGACAATTTTCTTATGATAGAACAAATCATACAAAATCGATCCGATAGGATCGGCGCAAATGACTTTTACGGAAGCTTTTTGCTCTTTAAGATATTTAGCGCAACCAGAAAGAGTCCCACCAGTACCCGCACCACCCACGATGACATCGACTTTGCCATCCGTTTGTTTCCAAATTTCTGGACCAGTCGTCTTATAGTGACGAGCTGGGTTGTCTTTGTTGTGGTACTGATTCACTAAAAAACCACCTGGAACACCGTCTGCGATTTTTTTCGAGACATTGTAGTGGCTCAAAGGATGATCCGGCTCCACCATAGGCGTGATGACCACTTGGGCGCCATATGCTTTTAAAATGGCTCTCTTTTCTTCAGACATTTTCTCCGGCATCACAAAGATACACTTGTAACCCTTAATCACGGCAGCGAGTGCCAAGCCTACGCCCGTATTTCCAGAAGTAGCCTCTACGATCGTACCTCCGGGTTTTAAATCACCGCGTTTTTCGGCTTCTTCAATCATCGCAACAGCGACGCGATCCTTAATGCTCCCGCCCGGATTGAAATACTCCACTTTCGCGAAGAATTTGTGTTTAGAACCTTTGGCTACATTGTGAAGTTCCACAATCGGTGTGTTACCGATGGTTTCCAGGATCGAATTATAGATTTGTGACATGATCGACTAGCTTTCTAAGTCTCTTCTTCTGTTGGGTTGAAGTAAGACTGTGTTCATGGACTGCAATACTGTATTCATTTGAGTCATTGGATCTACGGAATAATCCATTCCCAGCTCTGAAGTCAGCTGTTTCACAAGATTGCCGTTCGGTTGATCTTTCATCAACTCGCTTACCAGCTTTTCCAGCGTCACAGTTTTCTTTTTAGTTTCAAGCTCTGCCATGGATTTCCCCCAACTGGGCCACTCTATCACCCCCCTCCCAAAGAGTGAAAAAAATTTTGCAGCAAGGGACCAAAAAGAAGCAGCAGGAACGCAGGAAACTGAAATAAAAGCAGTGGAATTAGCAATAAGAAAGGAAGTCTCGCGAGCTTAGTACTGATCTCTTCCTGGCAGGCCTCAATCAGTTCGTCTTCAAGGCTTACGATTACATTATATATGGCCTCACCGCGCAGACCGCGCTCCAACAGCTGCAAAACAACCTGCCGATGAGGCGATGAAATCTCTTTAATGAGGCCATGAGTGTCCTTTCCTTGCTGCAGGAGCGCCAACCAACGACTCACCTGTTCCGGAAATTCTCCCTGATATCGTTTTAAATAATGAAGCACACCCGATTTGGTAGGTTGACCCTTCTCCAAACCGCGTTTCACGCAAAGTAATAACGATAACGGCGGTGCTACACCTTCCATTTCATCCTCCGACCCACGCTAAAAATAATAAAGAGACCCAAAACGAACATAAAAAGGGAGCCAAGAATTAAAAATCGGTGGTTCATAAAGCCAAATTGCGCAAATACAAATGCTAAAAGCGCGCCATAAAGGGCGGTGACAATTATCGCCTGCATCTTAATTTGTTGGGTCACTTGTCCGGACCTACGTCGAAAATTTTCTTCCACTTTATACTGCCGACGAAGTGCTTTTGCCTGATCAAGAGCGCGTGTTTGCGAGCGATCTATTTCCAAGAGATCTGACTGCAAATCCTTTATCACAGCGGATTTCGCGGCGATCTTATTTTCGGAAGTGACGATGGAATTGTAAATTTCGCGCAGCTGATTGCGCTGCCAACCGCTTTGACTTTCGATTGCCATATGCAAGCTCTGCCGAAATGATTTTCCTGCCTGAATTCCTAAAACCAGGTTATCAAGCACGGGGATCACTGCTCTTGAAAGTCTTTGGATAAGAAAAATGCGGAAAAAATCAGGAAAAAACTTTAAACTTATTAAAAGAATGCCGAAGAAAAGCCAGAGCGATACTGTTGAGTCAGAAATCGCGGCGATTAAAACGATCGCAAAGAAGTTCAAGATCATCAAAGATCTCAAACTTCGTTGAGAGATCGCAAATTCCCGCGCGATGTTGGCAAGAGAACGCTGAACAAGTGCTTGTCCGATCATCGAAAGCATAAAAAAGGTGATCAAGAGGTGCCTCCACGGATCTTGTTGATCGCAAAAAATATGCAAGCAATTTTTTTGTTGACGGCGCAGGTCGATTTGGGAAGACTTAGGTTAAGTAAGGTTTTTTACAAGTAAGTAACAACAACAACGTTTGCATCCTAGGAGGAGCACATGGCAAAGAAAGCAGCAAAAAAAGCTACTAAAAAAGCAGCAAAGAAAACTACAAAAAAAGTAGCTAAAAAAGCTACTAAAAAAGTTGCTAAAAAAGCGACTAAAAAAGCTTCTAAGTAGTTAGACGCTGTACTAATTTAGTACATTGAACCCCAGAGGCAACTCTGGGGTTTTTTTATGCCTGAAATCAGCCACCAGAGCGGGTTTCAAAAGAAAAAGGCCCGCATGACTGCGAGCCTTTTTTATTTAAATTGGTTTGCAAAAATTAGAAATAATAAAGAGCACCAAATGTACCTGAAGGAATAAGTTGAGAGCGTTTAACTTCATACATCGCAACCACTTCCGCAAAGCATGAAATGCCGGCAAAATCTCCGGACAATTGATTGTATTGAAGACCCAAGGAAGCATTCAAAAAGTCGGTTCCGAAGCGGCCCGATTTCTTTTCTTCAGCGGTCAAAACGCGGTCCAGAATCCCCGATTCTTTCCAAGATCCAGAGTTCCCCATCGAATTATACCAGCGAGAATATCCCGCCGTGTAATAAGGCGCGATATAATCGCCATCAAAAGCATGCTTCCATGCGAATTGGATCGAGTTATAACCTGGACCGGTGCCAAATCCGGCAACAACGCCGTTTTCATCTTCAAAATTGAACTCGGTCGCGATTCCAACAAGCCCTAATTGACCACCAACGGACATTCCGACGCCCACTTTGCGGGCTTCACGCATATTTAATGTTGAAGCATACGTCATGCCAAGGCGTTCAGCGCGCATGGATTGGCTATAATCCTGCTCGATACTGATCGCCTTGCTAGATATTGATGAAGAGTCTGCGCTGAGATTGGACGTCGAGATTTCTGCCAGAGAAGTTGATGATGCCAACAAGATTATGGCTGCAACACCTGTGAAACGGGAAAACATAAGGGCCTCCTTTTAGCTCAGGATCTAAAAGATACGGGCTCTGACACCTTCTTCTTGAAGAAACTTTTTGATTGCCGGGGCATCCATAGGTTCCAAGCGGAAAAGAAGTTTATGAACCAAATCATACGTGTCTTCAGCCTTTTTAGATCGAAGATTCGTCGTAAAATATGCCATGTCATCGCTGATTTTGACTGCATTATCAAGCAATCTGGATACTTCGCGGTTTTTTGTCGTTTTATCCAATAATACCAGAGTGCGATTAAAGTTTGTCGTCAAAGCATCCAGCTGTTTGATCGTATTTGTTACCGATCCTTCATTTTTTTCCAGGATTTCGATAACTTTTCCAGCCAATCCATATCCTTGAGACAGGAGTTGATCGATGCGCGGAGGATCTTCACCGCGAACATAGTCCCCATTTGCAAACTCACCGGCCGCTGCATTTCCAGGAGAGATCTCCAAGAACTTTTCCCCGATCACACCTGCAAGATTGATATAAAATTTCGAATCTTTACGGACACTCGTCCAGGCTTTTTTATCAATGGTGATTGTCAAACGCAACTTAACCTCTTCACCATCAGCCATTTTATGTTCAGGATCAAAAGTAATGGATTTAACTTTGCCCACTTTGATACCCATTACACGAACGGGAGAACCTTCTTCAATTCCCCCAGCGAAGTTAAACATCACATTTAGTTCTTTAGTATTTGAGAATGGAGCAATGAAGCCCATGGCATAAGCAAATGCTGCGACCATGATTAGACTTACTAGAGCTAACAAACCGACCTTGGTTTCCACTTTCATAAACGCTCCCGAAAAGGCTCAATAAAGATAACTAAAAGTATAAGACAAAATAAAATCGATAACAATAATTGCAATCGAGGCCACGACCACCGTATTTGTAGTCGCCTTACCTACACCCTCAGCACCCTGCTGACAGTTGAATCCGAAATAGCAGGCAACCAATGGAATCACTCCGCCAAAACAAGCGCCTTTGATTACGGCAAATAAAACGTCTTTAAATTGCACGAATCTGTGCATAGAGCTGATGAACATACCGGGCGTGTAGCCCAAGTACGCCTGACTGATCATCATCGCTGCGAACAAACAGGTCATATTGGAAACAACCGTCAACAAGATACCACCTAAAACACAGGCGAAAAAGCGCGGAATCACCAGGTAATTGATGGGATCAATTCCAAGCATTTTTAAGGCATCAATTTGTTCTGTGATTTGCATCGTTCCCACTTCAGATGCATAGCCCGCACCCACTCGAGAACACAGTAATAGCGCCGTTACAATGGCTGCTAACTCACGCAAAATCAAAACAGCAGCAAATCCGGGAACCATCGCATCGTTTTGAATCACCATTTTCATGTGAAAAGAGGATTCAAGAATGGTCACAACCGCCGCAAAACAAACACAGAAAACAATGATGAAAAGACTGCGATTGGCGACAAAGTAAAGCTGTTGAAAGAACTCTTTACGGCGGAAAGGTCCAGTGAATGTTCCCCAGAAAGTATCAGCAAGAAGTGTCATCATGAGCGGTATCCTCTGACCATTTGAAGAATCACATCACCCAAAAAGCTTGTGAACCAATCCATCACTACGATACAAATCATTGTAGTGACAGCCGTTGCCACCACCGCGCGACCGACACCTTTAGCTCCGCCAGTGGTCGTGTAGCCTTTATAAGTACAAATAGTTGCTAAGACGATGGCGAAAACCAGGCTTTTTAGCATCCCACTAAGAATTGAAAGAGGATGAACGATCGTAGGAATGTGGCGCGTGTATTCTTCTGGTGTTACGCCCGCAAACGCTTGCGACAAGGCCATTCCGCCGAATACCGACATCATCAATCCTGCTGCCAGAAGGAAAAAACTGGATATAACGATGCCGATAAAGCGCGGAACGATAATTTCCTGCATGGGATCCGCGCCCAGGCAGCGAACAGCATCAATTTGTTCCGTTACGCGCATCGTTCCCAACTCTGCCGACGTAAATGCGCCTACTTTTCCGCTTAACATGAAGGCGATCAGCATCGGACCCACTTCACGGAACGTGGCACTGGTCGCGAGTCCGCCCAAGAATCCCAAGGCGCCAAACTCGCGAATAGGCATTGCAAATTGTACCGCCATGATCGCGCCCACAAAAAATCCCGCCATGGCTGTTGTTGGGAAAGACTCAGTTGAAACTTTCCAGATTTGAACGAATATCTCGTGGGTTTTTAGCTTTTTGACAAAAATAGTGGATAAAATCTTCTGTAAAAACAAAAGTGTGCCGCCGATTTCATCCAGTATATGAACCGTTAAAGCAATCATGCCAGCACCTCGGCCAAAAAGTCTTGTACCAGTGGAACTTCTGATTTTTTTAATTCAGCAGGTGTTCCCATGGCGACTATCTGTCCTTTATCTAAAACGATAATTCGATCCGCGACGGACAGCGCACAATTCATGTCATGACTGACCACAATCGAAGTTGTTTTCAAAGAACGGGATAAATCTAAAATCAACTGATTCACCGCTGTCGTCGTCACCGGATCAAGTCCCGTGGTGGGTTCATCAAAAAGCAGAATTTTAGGATCAAGTGCGATGGTCCGGGCTAGGCTTACACGCTTTTGCATTCCATAGGAAACTTGCGCTGGAAGTTTGTCTTCCACGTCCCTCAAATGCACCAGGCGTAAGGCTTTCAGAACTTTTTCTTTAATCACTTCTTCGGGAAATTGATATTGACGGCGTAAACCAAAAGCGACGTTTTCAAAAATCGTCAGTGAATCAAAAAGAGCGGGATGTTGAAATACCATGCCGCATTTTTTACGAATCGGAAGATATTGTTCCTCGGAGAATTTTGAAACTTCTTCGCCGTCGATCCAGATCTCCCCTTCGTCGGGAGTTAAAAGACCCACAAGATTTTTCAGTAAAACGGACTTACCCGTTCCGGAAGTCCCCAGAATAAAAACGATTTCGCCTTCGCGAATAACTGCAGAGAGTCCATTAAGAACTGTGCGGTCACCAAATCTTTTGACGATCTTTTTGAACTCTATCACTCAGAAATTTTACGGGTTCTTATAAGACAGGGTCAAGCGCCGTCAGTGGACCTTGCAGAAGACCGCGTACAAACTGACGCACTCTTGGATCACTGTGGTTCTCGGTCTCTTTGGGAGTTCCTGTGACAATAACTTCTTGATCAACCACCATCGCAATTCGATCTGCCATCTGATAAGCGCGATTCATATCGTTCGTGATTGCCACAACTGTCGAGTTATTTTGCTGCTGCAAAGTCTTAATCAGTGAAATAATTTTTTTAGAAGTGATAGGATCCAGACCAGCCGTGGGATCATCGTAGAAAATAATTTTAGGATCCAGAGCCAACGCCCGCGCTATTCCCAGGCGTTTTTGCATCCCCCCGCTGATCTCGTCGGGATACAAATCTCGTGCGTGAGGAATCCCCACGGCATCCAAGAAGCTCTCAGCTTTTTTTGTAATTTCCCACTCTGTCAGTTGAGTGGTTTCACGCAGAGGAAAACAGATATTTTCAAGACAGGTCAGAGAATCAAACAGGGCATTTTTTTGAAACAGAATTCCCATCTTTTTAAGCAGCGGCAAACGCTCTTTGTTGCTTAGCGTTAACCAGTCGTTTTGTTCAACAAAAACTCTGCCATCTTGAGGGGTTACAAGCCCTGATAAAGTTTTAAGTAGAGTTGTTTTGCCCTGACCGCTAGGACCCACAATCACAAAAGCTTCGCCGGACTTTATATCCAGATTTACGGAGCGCAAAACCACCTGTGAGTCAAAAGTCACAGTCACGTTTTCAAGACGTAGTGCACTCGTCATTCTGGCCCACCTTCCATCAGTCCTGCGCCCAGCGGTAATCCTTGTTTCTGTCTATGATTTGATATTGAATGGGTCATCAAACGCAAGTCTAAATTTCGGGAGTTAATAAATGAATATTCATGAGTATCAGGCTAAAGAAGTCTTGAGAAAGTTCGGAGTAGCAACGCTTAAAGGTAAGCTTGCTCACTCTCCAGAAGAAGCAGTTGCTGCTGCTAAAGAAATCGGTGGATCAGTTTGGGTTGTAAAAGCTCAAATTCACGCTGGTGGCCGTGGTAAAGGTGGCGGTGTTAAAGTTGCTAAGTCTTTGGACGAAGTTGCGGACTACACTAAAAAAATGATCGGCATGACTTTGGTGACTCACCAAACAGGCCCTGAGGGTAAAGTTGTTCAAAAAGTTTTCATCGAACAAGGTTGCAACATCGCTAAAGAATACTACGTTGCTTGCTTGATCGACCGTGCAACTGGAAGAGCTGCAATGATGGCTTCTTCTGAAGGCGGCATGGACATCGAAGAAGTTGCTGAACACAATCCAAACGCGATCAAAAAAGTAGACATCGACCCAACTGTTGGTTTGATGCCTTTCCAAGCTCGTGAATTGGCTTTCCAAATCGGCATGGCTCCTGAAATTGTAAATAAAGCTGTGAAATTCTTCTCAGGTCTTTACAACGCGTTCATCGCAACTGATTGCTCTATCGCGGAAATCAATCCTCTAGTTGTAACTAAAGAGGGCGACGTTCTTTGCCTGGACGCTAAAATGAACTTCGATTCAAACTCATTGTTCAGACATCCAGATATCGTTGAAATGCGCGACTTGAACGAAGAAGAACCTTCTGAAATTGAAGCTTCTAAGTTCGATCTAGCGTTCATCAAACTTGATGGTAACATCGGTTGCTTGGTAAATGGTGCGGGTCTTGCGATGGCGACTTTGGACATCATCAAATTGCACGGTGCTGAGCCTGCAAACTTCTTGGACGTTGGCGGCGGCGCTAACAAAGAGAAAGTAACTGAAGCTTTCAAAATCATCCTGAAAGACAAAAACGTTAAAGGCATCTTGGTTAACATCTTCGGTGGTATCATGAAATGTGACATCATCGCTGAGGGTGTAATCGCTGCTTCTAAAGAGTTGGGTCTTAAAGTTCCATTGGTTGTACGTCTTGAAGGTACAAACGTAGAACTTGGTAAAAAAATGTTGAAAGAGTCTGGCTTGAACATCACTCCAGCAGACAACTTGACTGACGCAGCTAAAAAGATCGTTGCTGCGATTAAAGGATAAGCGAACATGGCAATTCTTATTAACAAAAACACAAAAGTAATCTGCCAAGGTTTCACTGGTGCTCAAGGGACATTCCACTCTGAGCAAGCATTGGCATACGGAACTAAAATGGTTGGTGGCGTAACTCCGGGTAAAGGCGGCACGACTCATATCGGTCTTCCAGTTTTTAACACTGTGAAAGAAGCTAAAGCAGCTACAGGTTGTAACGCTTCTGTGATCTTCGTTCCACCTCCATTCGCTGCTGACTCTATCATGGAAGCTGTTGATGCTGATTTGGATCTTGTGATCTGTATCACTGAAGGCATCCCAGTTCTGGATATGGTTAAAGTAAAAGAATACATGAAGGGTAAGCGCACACGTTTGGTTGGACCAAACTGCCCAGGCGTTATCACTCCAGGCGAATGCAAAATCGGCATCATGCCGGGCCACATCCACAAACCAGGTCGTATCGGCGTTCTTTCACGTTCTGGTACATTGACTTACGAAGCTGTTGGTCAGTTGACTGCACTTGGTATCGGTCAATCTACTTGCGTAGGTATCGGTGGTGACCCAGTGAACGGCACAAACTTCATCGACGTTTTGAAATTGTTCAATGAAGATCCAGACACTGACGGTGTAATCATGATCGGTGAAATCGGTGGTACCGCTGAAGAAGAAGCTGCTGAATACATCAAAGCTCACTTCAAAAAACCTGTAACTGCGTTCATCGCTGGTGCTGCGGCTCCTGCTGGTAAACGTATGGGCCATGCTGGTGCGATCATCAGCGGTGGTAAAGGAACAGCTGAAGCTAAGTTTAAAGCGCTTGAAGCTGCTGGTTGCAAAATTTCTCGCTCCCCTGCTGACATGGGAACAACGATGCAATCAATGCTTAAGAAGTAGTTTTCTACGTTAGATTAGAACTAAAAACCCACGGTGATGAATCGTGGGTTTTTTTATTCTGGTATCGACTGTTTGTTTTGCTTTTTAGAGCTTGTACAAAGGGTCCGACTTATACGTCGAAAACGGATCGAACTCCTGCTCGCGAAGCTTTTTGCGCTTATTGTATTTCTGCCAACGCTCAGCTGCGGCAAATAGATCGTAATCTATTCCCCCAGTTAAAAGCTGATCTTGTAAGTTCGTCGGGATAGGACTTTCACCGGTGGTACGAGTAAACTTCAAAACGGGCTTTGCAAAGGCTGTTTGCTTACTGGAGTTATTCCCGTACTTTTCATATATAAAACTAAAGTGTGCCTGAAATATCTGACTTTTACCTGTCGGGTTCCATTTGGTTTTATCAAATGATTCCCGCAAACCCTTAATCAGAGCCCTTAAGGCGTGAACTTTCAAAATTGCATCGTCTGCTGTAACTTTTAAACCGCTCTGGACGAAATGCCCTTTATCATCTACTTCAAACTCAACATAGACATTTCCGAAATGCCCGTACTGCGCCAAAAGTGAATCGAACAATAACTGCTCATCGATTTTTTTAAAGACCTGCTGAAAGTAAGACCATTGATTGCCGTCTGAAATAAATCCTTCAGCATCACCAATGTAATTCGCGTGATCTTTGTAGTCAGCAACCGGTCTGTCGATATCGCTCAAAGGTTTTACGTTTGAATCAGTCACATAACCAGAACCAAAAAGATTTAAATTCGAACCTTTGGTTTTTGGTGTATTACCGGATTTCTTTCCGGCGTTGGGCGCTGAACCTGCGAAGTCCAGTTTCGGTTTTGCTGAAGGAGTTTGGATCTCAAACTGAATCACTTCCTTCTTGGGAAGCTCGTGATTGAATGAAACAAAGAAAAATGCCGCACCCAAAAGAGCATGTAAACCCAATGAAAGTAGAAAATTTAGCTTCATGCGCCTAGATTATGGTCGAGATTTATTCTTGTAAACAACAATCACCCAAAGACAACCTCTAAGTGTTTAATTTTGTTATTTATTATTCCGATACAATGGCATGCGGACACTTATTGTTTTATTGATATTCGTTTTAAATTCTACAGCCTTAGCTGCATCAACTGCATGTGTGAATGCCGAAAAGACTTTGCGCGAAATGAACGCCGAAATTTTTGGCGAAAAATCGTCGCACATCGACATGACCGAGAAGGTGAAACAGGCCATGGAACTGGTGAAGGGCTGCAAAGTCAGCTTAAGAAAACTTGGTGTTCCCGATACGATTTACACGGACGCTCTTGAGAGCAATCGTCGTGACGAAATCACCCGAAGAAAATTCATTCTCGCGCTTTATGCCACGAGTGGAAAAATCGACAGCCAACTTGAATCCTTCAAGCAATACATGATCAGAACTAAGGATATCAATCCCGAAAAAACTGAAAAGTTTCTGACCGAGATGAAATCCAAATCTGATCAATCCTTCGCTACTGAATCCAAGTCATGCACAGCGATTGATTTGCGAGACAAAACCGGACCGGTTCGCAATCAAGGCACCGATGGCTGGTGCTATGCTTTTACGGTTGCGAATATGGTCTCGTGGAAATCCGGAAAAGAAATCTCTGCTGCTGGTGTGGCATTCGGCTATACCGATAATGGTTACCATGATCTTTATCGCATGATCGGCATGACTCAAGATCAAATCACCAACCAGGGATTCACGACTGCAGCCTTCCGCGCTTCGAAACCCGGTGGATTCTGCCTAGAAAGTGAATTACCCAGTGAAGGCTTTAATGGCATCAACACCAACGTGCCACTGGCCTTCTTAGATAAACTTGGCAAAAAGGCCGTTGGCGGAAAAATTTCTGAAGAAGAGTTTATCAAAGTTGCTAAGACGATGTTTCCGAATCTAAGCAAAGAGCAATTTTCTGAGATTATTAAGAAATCCAGTAAATCGACGTACTTCAACACACTGGTAAGAAAAAGCTGCGAACACCGTGTAAGTGCTGACGGAATGGAAATGTCATTCTTTACCAATTTTAACTCTGAAAAATTTGGCAAACAGATCGAAAAACATCTAGAGCAGGGCACACCAGTTGAAATTGGCTATAATGCCGATTTCTTTGCTCACCCCTACAGCCCATCCGGCAACGCTTATCATTCAAGTTTGCTGGTCGGCCGTAGAATGAATACGAAAACAGGTCAGTGTGAATATCTACTAAAAAATACCTACGGCACCACTTGGAAACCAGCGGCTGCAGAGTTTGATTCAGCAGATGGATATGCCTGGGTTCCAAAATCCCGAATGATTGAAGCAACAAGGAACGCAAGCTATGTTAAATAAGTTCATTCTTATAACTTTATTATCTTTTTCTACTGCTCATGCTGTTGATCAGGTTAAAACTTATGGCTTTGGTGAAACGTCTTCCGAGCTGATCGCTGATGGCTACAAGTCCGTTATAAAATCAAATGGAAATGAAATTTATGAAAAACGTGGCAATGGAACTTGGTATAAAATAGTTTCCATGAAAAATGAAAACGTCACCAGACTTTACAGTGACAGCACTGGTAAATACCTTCAGTACACTAAACTTGATGACAAAGGAAAAGTACTTGGCCAGGCCCAGTGCAAGTTTAGAAGAGCTGTAATGACGACTTCCTGTGATGTTCAGACGGCTCCTATCTGCAAAGAGCTTATCAACAAAGTCGAATCCGGCGGATTTGATATCGATCTCAAAAAGATCAAAGAGTGCGCGGAAATTTCTGGAAAAGTAAATTACAGTCGTGCGGGAATAGATGAGTTTTTTGTGGAAGCAAAAAAACAGCTGGAATTGACAAACATGGGTGCACTTCCAAACGTTGTGAAAAGCACACCCAGTTCCCTGCAGACTCTTTTAAAAGATTACAATGCTTGTAAAGCCGTAGAGTCTGAACTTTCTGAACAAACAGAGTATTCAGCCGCCGCAAAAGTGACAGCTGAAAAAGGTGCGCACTAGGACTACTGACAAACCAAACCTGGCTCATTGCCTTCGCTGCGGAAGTCAAAGTAGCGGCGTTGATCCAGGTCATTCACGAACAATTGACCGGTGTATTTTCCTGTCGCCTTACCATTAGCAATCTGTGGATAAAGTTGTAGATAAACCCCGCCTTGGGAAGCGTCACCACGCATATTCAAATCACCACTCCCCTGAATCGGAGAAAGAACGATATCTGTTTTATAAAGATTGTTAGAACGATCTTCTTTAACAGTAAGGTGCGCATTGATCGTACTGAAACCAACCCATGGGCTTTGTGGATCAACGGAACGGTCCGTTTGAATGCGAACTAGATCGCCTGTGATAGTTGAGCAATTCAATTGAGTAAAAGACGCCATTGCGAATAGTGGGAACTGAATCAAAACGGCTAGGATCAATGTTTTCATGGATAACCCCTTAATTAATGGCACCGTTTAACCCCTCCTTTGCCATCAGGCAAGTGGGTATTTCCAATTAATAACTGATTGAAAACAGAGGCCGAAACAGCTTTGGACGAGGACTCCAGTACTGATATATTCTTTATAAGAAAGAAAACTCCCCATCCGAGGAAATCTTGTGCTTAAGGATGTTAAACAGACCTACAAACAAGGCGGCTTTCGAGCCCTCCGTAAAAAGTATGGCTGGAAGATGTTTGCGGTGATCGTCAGCTATTATCTGGTTCGGGACGTCACTCTGTATATAGTAATCCCCTATTTCGTCATAAAATCCTTCTGAGTCTGTGTCAAAAATCTCGACAGTTCACCCGGAAGAAATTTCCATTTCGCTGTTAGTTTCCCTCTGAAATACCCCTTCTGCTAAGATGCAATCCTATGAAATCATGGGCTTTGCTACTTCCATTCGTTCTCTCTGCTTGTGTCGCCAAAGAGGCCGGCAACGTGGGACCATTTGACGGACCTGCCGCGTACTATGACGGAGATTCTCGTCAAGAAGTAAGCGAATCGGATCGCACATATCTGGTTGGCCAGGCGACTGCGATGATTTTTGACGGCACTCGCAAAAACTTTCCCTTTCTGAAAGATATGTATCCCCTATGTGAAAATGAACGCTTCCAAGATCAACGAGTCATTGGTTTTTGCTCCGGAGTTTTAGTGGCTCCCAACAAAGTTCTGACCGCCGCGCACTGCATGCAGGAAGCGTCTCGCTGTGAAAATGGTAAATTTGTTTTTGGCGCGACCGACGGCGCTCAGAATCTTGCGATTTACAGCTGCAAAAAAGTTATTTCGATTGACCGCAACCTTGATTTTGCAGTTGTTGAATTAGATCGAACTGTTGATGACGTGATCCCTGCACAGGTTGCCACAACGCACTCCCTGAATGATGGTGATACGGTATTAAGCATGTCATATCCCCTTGGCCTTCCACTGAAGCAAGATCTGGGTAAAATTAAAGATGCGGCACCAGATAAGAACTTTTTTAAAGTCGCCGTCGATACGTTTTCAGGTAGCTCTGGATCACCGCTTTTTAATCGCCAAGGTGAGGTTATCGGCATCTTAAGTCGCGGCGCTGAAGACATCCTTGAAGACGATATCTATCGCGTGCAAACCAAAGGAGGGTGCGTCAACTTCAACGGCTGCGAAAACGGCCAATGCAGAGGCGAAACTTTCCTTAAGGTTTCACTGATCAGCGACAAAATTTAAACATGCCTTGACCATTTGCTCTCTGGATTTGATTCTTCAGATATCAACTTTTTCTGATGAACCGAGAGCAATATGAATCCATCACAACGAATTGAATTTTCTAAAAACTGGCTTACACAAAATGTCTTTCCACTGTGGAGTGAAAAAGGTATCGATCGCAAAAACGGAGGCTTCGTTGAGAGCCTTACCTTCGAGGGCGAACCGATGGATCTGCCTCGACGTGCGATGGTTCAGTCTCGTCAGATTTATTCTTTCCTGACAGGTTTGCGCATGAATACTGTTTCAAAAGAAGTTGCCACCTTCGCGGTTCAACAAGGTACCAAATACATGGTGGATAAATTCTCGCAACCCTCAGGTGCATTTATTTACTCTGTTAATCCAGACGGCACTCCCAAAAGCTTAAATCCCGATCTTTACACTCAAGCTTTCGCATTGTTTGGTTTGGCGCAAGCTTATCAGCTGGATCCAAAACCCGAATACAAAACTCGTGCGAAAGAACTGGTAAAGTATCTTTACCGTGAACGCAGCGTGAAGGCTGGTGGCTTTACGGAACTCGATGAAAAGGGAACTGTCAGCTACAAATCAAATCCGCATATGCACATGTTTGAATCCGCGATCGCGTGGATGCAAATCGATAAAGATCAAGAATGGTGGAAACTGGGCGACGAGCTTGCTCAACTGGCGATCACGAAATTTATCGATCAACAAACGGGTGTACTGGGCGAATACTTCGATGAAAACTGGAATCACTTGCGTGAAAACGGTCGCTTCATCTATGAGCCCGGCCATCAGTTCGAGTGGTCATGGTTGTTTTCACTGTATCAGGAACTGACTGGAAAAGACTGCAAGGCAATCCGCCACAATCTATTCCTTTTGGCTGAAAAGCACGGCACTGATCCCGTTCGTAAGATTGCCTATGACGAAATGTGGAGCGACTTCACTCCCAAATTGATTTCCTCACGTTTCTGGCCTCAATGTGAGCGCATTAAAGCGGCGGTTCGATTAGGAACTGAAGTCCCTGCTGGCGAAAAAGCTGCCTACCAAAAGGGCGCCGATGACGGGATGGACACTTTATTTAAGTTCTTTGAAACCCCTAAAAAAGGTATGTGGTACGACCAGCTTTCAGCTCAGGATACTTTTTCTGGAAATTCTTCCAAATCCAGCTCTTTGTACCATATTATCAATGCCTTAGAGGAATACGTAAACTTGCGAAATTAGGACGGAATGCTTGACAGCAGGGTCTCCCCAAGGCTAACAAGAGGACCTTAAAAAAGGGAGACCACTGTGAAGAAGCTTTTCGTCATGGCTTTGCTTTTGGCATCGTCGACAGCTCATGCAGGCGCCATCAAAGAAGTTGCTATCATGGCAATGGACGATGTCGAAGAAACTTTGAATCTATTAAATCCTGATTTTCGCTATGTCGTTAAAGGTCAGGGTTTCGCTGAGGCCGATGATTCCACAGGAACGGCAATTCAAACAGTGGTAGAGATCCGCAATTTGATCACGTTCCAAGTTCGCGAGTGGAATTGCACAACTCAGTTCCATAAAACACCAGAATTTTTTGAAATCACATATACAGTTTGTAAATAACAAGGAGATATCTAATGGCTATCGAACAAACATTCTCAATCATCAAACCAAACGCTATGAAAAAAAATGCTATCGGTGACATCGTAAGCATGTTCGAAGCAAACGGTTTGAAAATCGCTGCTGCTAAAATCGTAGTTTTAACTGCTGATAAAGCTGGCGAGTTCTACGCTGAACACAAAGCTCGTCCATTCTTTGGCGAACTAGTTTCTTTCATGACTTCTGGCCCAGTTATGTTGATGTGCTTGCAAGGTGAAGGCGCAGTTTTGAAAAACCGCGAAATCATGGGTGCAACTGATCCTAAAAAAGCTAACCCAGGCACAGTACGTTCTAAATTCGGTGACAACATGGGCGAAAACGCAGTTCACGGTTCTGACTCTGTTGAATCTGCAGCTCGCGAACTTGCTTTGTTCTTCGAAAAACACGAAATCTGCAACGTGTAGTTTGTGAACGTAAATTCTCGTATCCAAGTTAAGATCGAGAAAATGGCCATCGGGGGAGCGGGCATCGCCCGCCACGATGGCCTTGTTATTTTTGTCCCGCTGGCAGCACCTGAAGACGAACTTCTCGTCGAAATCACGACTGCCAAGAAAAATTTCGCTGAAGCCCGCATCGTTGATATTTTAAAACCGGGCCCCTCACGCAGAACTCCACCATGTCCCGTCGCGGATATTTGTGGTGGTTGCAACTGGCAGCAAATCACTGAAGACGAACAACGAAAACAAAAAGAATCTTTGGTTCTTGAGACAATTAAGAAGTTTAATCCCGAATTGAATTTCGAATATCTGCCGGTACAGGCGAGTCCTCGTTCGTTTCGCTATCGCAATCGTATTCAGCCTAAATTTCACAATGGTCGCTTCGGATTTTTCGCAAGAAATTCCCATGAAATCGTGGAAATCGATGATTGCCCGATCACCGAGGAAATTCTGACGAAAAAATTTGCTGAAGTCAGACAATGGGCCGCAGAAAAAAAATCTCGCGATCTGTTGCGCTTGGAAATGTACATCGCGGAAAACGAAGAAGTCCGTTATGGTCTGATCACTGATGAAGACGACGGCATCGGCTTTTCGCAGGTCAATCGCTTCCAGAATCCACATTTGTTAGAAACGACTTTGAATTGGGCCGGTGATATAGAATACCCGCAGGTTTTTGACCTTTACGCGGGCTCGGGCAACTTTACCTTTCCGTTAATGCAAAAGTATAAATCCGCCAAAGTGACCGCAGTCGAACTGAATCCGAAGTTAGTGGAACGTGGTCGAGGTTTGAATAAAGATAAGCGTCTTCGCTACTTTATGTCGGATGTGGAAAGCTACATGCGCAGAGCCGATATTCAAAATCAGGACCTCGTAGTCCTGGACCCTCCCCGTGCTGGAGCCAGCGAATATATCATGCGCTCCTTAGCTGCGGCAGCTCCGCAAAAGATCATTTATATTAGCTGCCACCCTGTTTCCCTGGCACGCGATCTGAAATGGTTCTTTGCATGGGCGCAAAAGCTCGGCAAAAATTTCCGCCTCGAGCGAATGCAAACATTCGAGATGTTTCCTCAGACAGACCATGTAGAGACTATTGCTGAGCTCAGGGTTGACTCTTAGCTCTCTAATGATACCTTTTTAGACATGCGTAAATGGATTATCGCTGCTTGCATGCTTGCTTTGGCTGGTTGTGCAAGTTGGAGTCAGAACAAAGAAAAGTCAGAATTATATCTTCGAATGGGCAATGCCTTTATCGAAGAGGGTAACTATCCCAATGCAATCGTGGCTCTACAAAAAGCTCAAGAGCTTGATACCACGAATGCCGCTGTACCAAACAGTATGGGCCAAGCGCTGTTCATGCGTGAACGCTACGATCTTGCAGAAAAACAATTCCGTAAAGCTGTTGCGATGAACCCGAAATACTCCGACGCCCGCAACAATCTGGGGCGTGTGTTGATCGAACAAGGAAAGTACGCTGAGGCAGATAAAGAGCTGACTCTGGTACTCAATGACCTGACTTATTCAGGCGTCGATAAAGCCTTTACTAACTACGGCCTCTCCAAATTCAACCAAAAGCAATATGCCGCTGCTCAGGAAGCCTTCTTAAGCGTTTTGAAGACTAAGTCGGATGATTGTTGGGCAAACTCATACTATGGTCGAGCTTTCTTTGAAGAAAAAAAGTATGCACAGGCCACAGAGGCCTTGGATCGCGCGATCGGCTTTTGTCAGAAAAATCTGATCGACGAACCTCACTATTACAGTGCACTGGCTTATTACCGTGTGGGCGACAAATCTAAATCTATCGCGCGCTTTGAAGAAATCATTCGTTACTACCCAGATGGCAAATACCGCGACAAAGCCAAGGGCATGCTGGATCTGATTCGAAAGGGACAACAATGAAGAAAACAGGTGAGATTTTAAAGGCAGCACGTGAAGAAAAAGGCCTCTCTCTGAATGAAGTGGCGTTGTCTCTTAAAATCAGCAGCAAAGTTTTGAAAGCCATCGAAGAAGGTGATGAAAGCCAGCTTCCAGCAAAAACATTCTTGCGTGGTTTTGTAAAAAGCTATGCAACATTCTTACGTTTGGATGCGGATAAGATTCTTGAAAGCTTCTATGAGGAAATGGGCAGCACTCGTCCCCAACCTTACATCCGTCCCAGCAGCACTCCTGAAAAAGATATTGCCGTCGACAACAAATCAGAAGCAACTGACTCTGCTGAGGCGACAGTTACGCCAATTCGCAAATCTGCACCCGCTTCCAGCAGCAACGATTACTCCCCGTTGAACAAAAAGAACAACACTAAGACTATCGTTGCGGCAGTTCTTTTGTGTGTGCTTGCGGGACTTATTATCTTTACTAAAAAGATGATCGATAAATATTCCAAAGAAGCAGAAATTCCACCGTCCGTTGCGCAAACAATGGAAGGCGTAACTCCTGTTGATGGAGAGGCTCCAACTTTGACAGAGCCTTTGACTTCCCAAAGTCCAACGCCAAGCACATCTCCATTGGAAAATCTGACTAAAGCAGACGCTGGCAAAACCGAGCCGGTCAGCAAAGCAACACCGACTGTGACGCCAAAAGCATCTCCTTCGCCGTCAACAACTGAGACGCCAAAGGCATCGCCAAGTCCTTCAGCAACTCATACTCCTTCGCCAACCCCATCGGCCTCCGCTTCTCCATCGCCAACAGCAAGCGCAACTGCGACGGCGTCAGCTTCTCCGTCTCCATCGGCCTCTCCAACTCCGGAAAAGCCAAAGCCAGTGGAGCTGATCGTGGAAGCACTCGACACGGTTGAAATTGAATACTCCTCCCCGAATGGCAAACCACAGAAAATCAAATTATCTGCGGAACAAGTTCATACATTCAAAAGCAAAAGCGGTTTAAAGATTAATTTCTCCAACGGCGGTGCCGTAAACTTGATTTTGAACGGAAAAGAATTGGGCATCCCGGGCGACCTGGGTAAGCCAATTAAATTGAGTTACTAATCTTGAAAGACCTCAAACGACTTTGGCTTATCAGCCTTTTCGTCAAACTGATTCTTGCGGCACTGATTCCACTCAGTGCCGATGAAGCTTACTACTGGGTCTGGTCTCACCGTCTGCAACTAAGTTATTTCGATCATCCGCCGATGGTGGCATGGCTGTTTTCTTTAGGACATTTTCTTGAGCCTTTTCTACATTCCGTGCGCTGGCCTGCAGTTATCCTGGGGCATGCTTCTATTTGGGTCGGAATCAAACTGCTAAGCAGGCACATGGATCTGGAAAAGATTCGTACTTGGATTTACTTGGTGTTGTTCTCTCCCCTTTTGGGATTTGGCTCTTTGATCGTTACACCGGATTTACCCGTGATCTTTTTCTGGATCGTGAGCCTGTACTATTTGGATCAGGTACTGGAGAAAAAAGATCTTAAAAACTATGCCGCTTTCGGTGTGGCATTGGGTTTGGGATTCTGCGCGAAATACCACATCGTTCTTTTTGTTCCCTGCCTTCTTTTGTATCTGCTAATCGAAAAAAAATGGACTGCCGTTAACTGGAAACTAGTTCCCGTAACATTGATCGCGGGCTTGGTATTCTGCCTGCCGGTGATTCTGTGGAACTATCAGAATGATTTTGCCTCCTTCAGGTTTCAGCTTGAACATGGCTTTGAAAGACCGCACTACAATCCAGAGTGGACAATTTCATACGTGCTTGCCCAGATCGTTATTATCTTCCCTTGGGTTCTTTGGGCCGCAATTCGTGTCAAGCCCGCAAAACCTGTTCGCTATATGATGTATTTCGCGTGGCTGCCGTTGTTGTTCTTCCTGGGCACCTCGTTTAAGGCTCTGGTAGAAGCGAATTGGCCTATCATCGCTTATCCTGCGGTATTTATGTTAGCGGCCATGCACCCACGCATGTCACAGTGGAAAAAATATTACGTCGGTTTCTTTGGAATGATTATCGCAGCTGCCGTAGTGATCTTGTTGGTGCCACAATTCAGAACGATTGATCCAAAAATTAATGAGCCCTTTGCTCTTCAAAATTTGGCGCAAGAAACTGCTGAATATCAGCCGCTGTATGGCGACTCCTATCAAATGTCATCTTCGCTGTGGTATTTCAGCAAATCACCCGTGTTTAAGCTGAAAGACATCAGTCGTTTTGACTTTTTCGACACGCTTCCCGAAGCAAAACCTGCTGGAAACAAGTTTTATTTAGTGAAGCATCAAGGCAATGGTTTACCCCAGTGGCTTTCCGAACAACAATGGACTTATCAGGAGATTAAGAAAATCGCTCCTGACTTTGTTGTTTTGGAATTCACACGACCATGAAATCACTAGTCGCTTTTTCATTTTTGCTGGTTTTCTATTTCCTGTTTGGATTTTATCTAAACCAGTTCGACACGTCGATTGTACCAAGACAGCTTTCCGCTGCGCACTCCTCCAATTACTATGACTATAAAGGCGTGATGAACGTTCACACGGATTTGTCATCCGGATCTGCCACTCCAAGCTTTGTCATCACTTCTGCAAAGCTCGCGAATTTAGATTTTCTAATTTTTACAGATTTGAATTTGTTCAACATGCCGACAAGTTTTGAATCTTATCACGGGAACCTAATGGTTCTTTCCGCTGGCAAGTACAGCTATCTGGATTCTCGATTGATTTATTACTCTTTATCTCAAGAAAGCATCGGTAGCAGTCTTGGCGATGCGCAAGTGACGCTGGCAGATTTACTTTCACAAAAAACAGGTGCAAACAAAGACTCTTTAACGATTTTGGCTCATCCCTATAAAGCCGGCTTCACTTGGAGTGGCGAAATTCCCTCCGGTCTTGATGGCTTTGAACTCTGGAATCTGAAAAGTCTTTCGAACCGCGCGTGGCAGGATTCAAAACTTTCCACTATCTGGAGTTTTTTGATTTATCCGTTTAATCCCCGTCTGTCTTTCCTGCGCCTTTACTCTGAACCTACAGACGAAATTGCCTTGCTGGATAAGCTTTCCATGGAACGTAAAATCGTTGTCTATGCCGGTGCAGAAGCCAACGCCCGCGCAATCCCCCTGGCAAATTATTTCATTCGCTTTCCGAGCTATAAGCGTTCCTTTGAGATAATGAGCAATCACGTGATGCTTAAGTCTGAACTGACAGGAAGTTTCAACGGCGACCGCGCCAAGATCTTCAATGCGCTTAAGCAAGGGAACTTCTATATGGCGATGGATATCCTGGGAGATCCTAAGGGTTTCGTTGCCACGATCGATGATGAAAAGCAGTCCTACATGATGGGTTCCGAGATGAAGTTTAAAAAGGGCATGGTCCTTAAAGTAAAACTTCCGACGACGCCCAAAGAATTTTTTGAAATCGTTATTTATCGCAACGGTGAAGCTGTTGCGCGCATCAATGAGGCGGAAACTTCATTTCCCATCACAGCAGCGGGTGTCTACCGCGTTCAAGTACGTGTGACTTCGACGATGCCAATTCCCGATGCGAAGAAATGGGTCACGTGGATTTATACTAATCCCTATTACGTACATCCTTAGAAGGTCTTTCAATCACCAGGCCATCCATCGGCTCGGTTTGACACGCCAAGCGTTCAAAATCCTGAAATCCACGATCCTCGGCGATATCCGCCTCAATTTCATTTCGTGGAGGCAGTTTCTCGAGTCCCTGGCGAATAAAAATCCGACACGTTCCGCAAGTTCCGAAGCCACCACAAGTGTGATCCAAAGCGAAGCCTTCCCGCACAGCCACATCAAGTATACTCTGGTCTTTTTGACTCACCAAGACATCAATGCCGTCCGGCAAAAAGGTTATATATTTTCCAGACTTAGGCTTCACGGCGGAAATCTCCTCTAAACAGACAGTCTTTCATTGAAAGGGCCTCTGCCATTTTGTATCAATTATGCCATGAGATTTGTAGCTTTTGACTTTGAAACAACTGGAACTGTACCTGGCGTAGACCAAATTATTGAAATTGGGGCTGTCCGCTTCATTAACGGTGAACCAGAGGCTGTATTTGCGACTCTTGTTGATCCACTTCGCCCGATTGCTCCTGGTGCCTCAAAAGTAAATGGTATTTACGACAATATGGTTAAAGGAAAACCAACTATCGACACGTTGTTGGACTCTTTGGCTGACTTTTGCGGTGATGACATCCTGGTTGCGCACAATGCTCCTTTCGATGCTCAATTCCTGACTGCAGACGTAAAGAAATACGAATCAAAAGCGCCACGCGGGATCGTCTTAGACTCCTTGCCAATCGCTCGTAAAGTATTCCCGGGTCTTCCAAACTACAAATTGGGGACTTTGGTTCAACACTTGAAAATTCCAACAACTGATTTCCATAGAGCTGAAGAAGATGCGACTTACTTAGGTCACATGTTCACTCAAATGCTGAAAAGAATTTCTGTGGGCGGACAAGCACCTCAAGTTGCTAACTTGGTGGCTTTGACTGGTAAACCTGAATTGCGTTTCCCACAAATCGTGCGCCAACCGAAACAAATGGATTTCTTCGGCGTTTAAGCTTTGTGGGCAATCGGATAGCGGCGTCCCCGTCCAAACGCATGCGGAGACACTTTTAGAATCGGCGCCGCCTGCCAACGTTTAAATTCAGTTCGCATCAACACGGGATACAACCATTTATCTGCAGCCGTTTTTGGTTCTTTAAATTGCTCAACCAAAGACACCACCGATTTATCCAAATCGTCGTACTCAGGCAAAGAATCCTGATCTTTTTGGTTCGGGCGAAGCTCTGCTGATGGTGGACGAGTGATGATCGTTTCCGGAATCACTTCGCCTTCTTTGTTATAATGTTTTGCTAGCGCATAGACTTGTTGTTTCGTCAGGTCACCCAGTGGCGCCAAGCCACCGCACATGTCTCCATAAAGAGTTGAATAGCCTGAAGCGTATTCACTCTTATTTCCCGTTGTAAGAAGCATGCTGTTGTTTTGATTTGAATACGCCATCAGTGTCAGGCCACGCAGACGAGCCTGCAGATTTTCGTTTACAACACTAAAGCCGGAAAGGCCGATGCCTTTTTCCAAACCCTTCACCACTTGTTCATACATGGGTGCAATTTCGACAACCTTGAATTCCACCCCAAGATTTTTCGCCAATGTTTCAGCCAACGTTAAACTCATCGAAGCATTGTAAGGGCCTGGCAAAGCCAGGGTCGTCACATTGGCCGGACCCATCGCATCCACTGCCAGAGCTGCTGCGACGGCGGAATCAATACCGCCACTGGAACCCAAATGGACTTTCTTCATTCCTGTTTTTGCGCAGAAATCACGAATACCCAAAACCAGGGCGCGACGAAGTTCTTCGACACTTTGGATTTTTGGATTCTTGCTCCACACTTCTTTGGTGTCGAGATCAATAACGTTTAAGTCTTCCTCGAAAGGAAGGCAGGTCATTAGCTTTTTGCCTTTTTTATCCAGCACAAAACTTGCGCCATCAAAAATGATTTCATCCTGCGCACCGACCATGTTCGCATATAAAATCGGTGCATTGAAATATTCTGCCGTTTTACGGGTCACGTATTCACGCTGCTTCATTTTATCCACGAAATATGGTGAGGCACTTAGATTTACGACCATGTCGACTTTCTGTTTCTTAACTTTCGCAAGCGGATTCACTCTGTAAGCAGAGTGACCCTTGGCATCCGGCCAAGCCCAGATATCTTCACAGATTGTCAGGAAAAATTTCTTACCCTTCCAGGTGAAATAGTTTTTCGACATATCGCCAGGTTCGATAAAGCGAGCTTCATCAAAAACATCGCCCGTCGGCAAAAGCTGTTTGTGGAAAAAGCGTGGCTTTTGACCCTTCACTGCAAAAACAGCAGAGTTGAAATAGGGACGACCCTTTTTATCTGGATTGCGCGTGATGACTCCGAAAATGACCGCGATGTTTTTGGGAATTTTTTTCAGTAAATCCCTCATTTCGGTTTCTTGTCTTTTAACGATTTGTTCGCGCTCTAATAAATCAAAAGGATGGTAACCAAATAGTGAACATTCCGGAAATACCACCATTTCGCACTTACGTTGTTGCGCCTGGTGGATATATTCCAAAATCTTTTCTTTATTGGTTTTAAAATCAGCAAGAGTGGGATTGATTTGCGCCAGAGCTATTCTCATGCGCTCAATATACGCTCACCCATTGGACTTTCAAGTCGGGTTTTTAATTGTCGATTGGTTTTCGGCCCGAGAAGCCATCGTGGTAACCATGGAAGTGACCAACATGGGTTTCAGGGTATTTCCAACAGAAATAGCCCTCGCCGCTGTCAAAATCAGCCATCCATAGACCCTTAGGTTCTGCGCCTAATTTTTCAATCTTGGCCTGCCAGCGATCAATAATGACGTTGATTTGCTCTTCGATAACAACAACAGAAGGGTGAGTTTTATCGGAATACGCTTCGATCCTGTTCACATGAACCTTCACTTCGCGATTGGCCTCATCAGTCAACCGATAGATGATCGGTAGCAACTGACGTGCTTCTTCAATTGTGAAGAATTTCTTGCGATTGATCTCAATCACATTTTCCAAAAATGGCCCCCTCGAAACAAGCGAGTGCCTTGTATGCTCGAAACAAACGATTGATTCAAGCACTTCCGTTTGGTGACAGACAACTTAAGATTTAATGTGGAATTTTTCTAAACGCGATGCAGACTATTTTTCACCACTCTTGGAAAATTGCAGAGCTTGACCACCGAGGAAGATCACGAGTGCAATTATCAACGCGGCGATGAATAACCAACGTATAAAATTTCCAAAAGTTACTGGTTCTTCCGGAGCTTCTGCGATGTTTCTTGCTTCCGGTTTTTTCACTGCAGTTTTCTTAGGTTTCGTACTCACGTCAGATGAAACCACAGTGGATTTTTTTCCTGCTTCGGCTTTCTTTTCGAGTTTTTTTCGGTCTTCTTCGGTCATACCACTGATCGGCAAAGAGGCCACACGTCGACCGCCCTCAACAACATAAGAAGATCCGTTTTTTGCTTTGTATAAAGTACCGGCGCCACCACCTTCGAGGGTGATCTCAATTACTTTTCCACCGCCAACATCACTATTTCCAGAGACACCTTTGTTCGGCGCTCTCGCGCTGATTATGGAGTTGCTTCCACGTGGACGAGAGCTCGAGCCAGCATAACTGCCACTGCTGGATGACGAGCTGGAACTGGATTTCGAACTGCTTTTATCCGATGAAGAACTATCGCTGCTGGAATTGTTGGAGTTTGATTTTCCGGTATTGGAAGAATTTGACGTGTTCCCAGAGACAGCTTGAAAGCTGAATTTGCATTCACTCTCTTTAGTGGTGTCTGCGCCGAGCGCGGGAAGCTCTCCGGTTTCCAGCAAACATGCAAGATAATCTCCCATGAACGACTGAACAAATGCCTGGAAGGGCTTAAAGATCTGAGTCATTAACATCAAGACGAGCGACACCGATATCACCAGCATCAATACGTACTCAATGACAGCCTGACCGCGATTATTTTTTAGTCTAGCTGAATATTTAGATTTCTTCACTCGCATGCGCATTTAAGTCATAATACAACATATGAAAAGCAGACTGAATTTCAAACACTTGCTCGTGGTAATCATCTTGCCTTTTGTCTCATTATCGACCATTGCCGGAACGGTTACCCCGACCTCTGGTCAGGATAAGATTGAAGCTTTGAAGGCGGAAATTAAAAAAGATCCTAAAAATACCAAGCTGGTTGTGCAGTTGGCGCAGGAATTTTACACACAAAAAGACTACGAAAAGGTTACGCTGCTTCTGTGGAAGCAGATTGATAAACTTGATCGTCAGGCAATTTTATTGCTAGCAAAAGCCCACGAAGCACGCCAGGAGACCGGCGACATGATTCGTGCTTTGAATAATTTGATTAGCAAAAATGATAAAGATTTCGAAGCTTATTCTTTGTTGGGTAATGCCTACACCATGCAAAAGAAACCCAAAGAGGCTTTAGAGAACTATAAACTCGCGATCGAATCCAACCCCAAGTTTGAGCCCCCCTACAACGCCCTCATGAAAATGTACGAAAACCGCCAACCGCCGAACTATTATGAAATGCGCATTCTTGCGCAGGACATGATCGATAATATGGGTAAAAAAGCGGAATACCTGGCGAAACTTTGCGAGATCAACACCAATGACGGAACTTTTGAGGCAGGCGTTAACTCTTGCCGCGAAACTATTCAGAAAGATCCGAAAATTGCCGATGCCCATGTGAACTTGGGTCTTAGCATGAAAGGCATGGGCGATGATGACAAAGCCAAAGCGACTTTAAAAAAAGCCGCTGACAGCTTCCCTAAGTCGGAGTTCGCACAATACACCTACGGACACCTTCTGGAAGAGGATAAAAGCTCCATAGAAGCGATGAAATACTTTAAGGTAGGTTCAGAGGCCGACCCCAAGTCAGCGCGCTCCTGGCTGGGATTAGCGACGACATCGTTTGATATTAAAAAATACGAAGTTGCACTGATCGCATATAAGAATGCCTGCAAGTACGATAAAAAGAACGCTGTCGCCTTCAGAAAGGCGACGACTGTGTTAAGAAATTCCCGCGTCTCTGAATGGGTTGGGAAGTTTGAAAGCGCATCGGAAAACTGCACGTTCTAACCCGACCGTGATTTGAAATAAAAAAGGCCCCACTTGGGAGCCTTTTTTATTTCTGTATTTAGCAGAAGTTTAGTTCTCGGCAACGATTTCACCGATAAGGTCGTATTCCATAGAGTCCGTCACGTGGACTTTAACCATATCGCCAACTTTAGCTTCACCGTCGTTGATCAAGACAACGCCGTCGATATCCGGAGCTTGACCCCAGAAACGACCTTGAAGAAGCAAATCAGTTTCCTCAGAGAAACCTTCCACGATAACTTCGATCGTTTTACCGACGAAATCACGGTGTTTGTTACGGGAAATGTTTTGTTGAACTTCCATCAAAGCGTCGTGACGGTAGTCTTTAGTTTCGTCATCAACCTGGTTGTCCATACGGCCACCTGGAGTGTTTTCTTCAGGAGAGTATTTGAAGCAACCCACGCGGTCGAACTGTTGTTCGGCGACGAAGTTTAATAGCTCTTCGAATTGCTCTTCAGTTTCACCAGGGAACCCCACGATGAATTGAGTACGGATCACTGCTTCTGGCAGGTGTTCGCGAATGTTCATCAAAGCTGTTTCGATTTCATCACGAGTCATTTTACGATTCATTGATTTAAGAACCGCGTCGTTCACGTGTTGAAGTGGCATATCGAAGTAACGCACGATCTTTTTGCTGTTTTTGATAACTTGAACCATCTCTTGCGTGATGCCATCTGGATACAAGTACATCAAACGGATCCATTGAAGGCCTTCAACGTGTTCAAGCGCTTTCAAAAGCTCTACGGGACTTTCTTTGCGAGTTGGATCTTTACGGCGGATGTCCCAACCATAGTCAGTGAAGTCATGGCTGATGATGATTAGTTCTTTAACTCCGCCAGCAACCAGCAATTTTGCTTCAGCAACGATGGCGTCGATAGAACGGGACTGCAAGTTACCGCGGATCAAAGGAATCGCGCAGAACGCACAACGCTTCATGCAACCCTCGGAGATCTTCAAATAGGCGCGGTGGCCCGGTTGTGAGTTCACACGCGGAGTTGCTTCTTCCTGAAGATACGTCGGAAGATTGAAGAAAGTTTTTTGCTTTTCGCCAGCTTCAGAGTTCTTCAAGATTTTAGAGATGTTTTGGAATTCACCAGAACCAACGAACAAGTCCGCCTCTGGCAAACCCTCAACAAGATCGTCCTTATAGCGCTGAGTTAAGCAACCAGCGACAACGACTTTTTTAACTTTACCTTGTTGCTTTAGATCGCTCATGTCCAAAATACGTTGGATCGATTCTTTTTTGGAATCTTCGATGAAACCACAAGTATTAACGATAACTGTATCAGCCTCTTCAGCTTCGCCCACAACTTGGAAGCCATCTTTCATTAGAGTTCCCGCCATGATCTCGGAATCTACGAGATTCTTTGGGCAACCCAAGCTGATAAAGTGTACTTTTTTGTTTTCAACTGTTTCTTGCTTCATAGGTTTGTTACCGGTTTACCTTTAGGTGGTTCATACTTAAATAAATTCTTTTTGATACTGTCTTTGAGTTTGATGTCCGAGAACTTCATCGTCACAAGATTTTGTAGGTCATCCGTATATGAAATCTCTGTGATTTCAGATTTTTTCAAGTCGATAATCATCTGTAAATTCTTAACAGGAAGATCATCCTTGGGAGCGATGAACAGAGTTGATGAAGTTTCTCCGTCTTTTTTCTCGTCCACTACTTTGAAAGTCTTTTGGATATCGCCACCGATCAACGTCGCCGCGATTAATTGCCCGCGTGTTTTTTTATCGGGCTTGCCACGAGCAATCTGTGGATCCCCACCAAATTCCTTCGGCGGATATTGTACGTTCCAGATAGTAACTCCGTCATAAACCACAAGAGCTTCATCTGGAGTTTTTGTTTCTAGGCGAAATTTGCTATTCGAAATTGAAAGAGTGCCTGTGTACTTTGCCACTTTTCCTGTCAGATCTGACTTAACTGTTTTTTCAACAGACATTTCCACAAGCTTCGCCGCGCGATACTTTACGGAAACTTTCTTAAGAGTGGCGTTGGTTTTATCGGCTGCAAATGCGCTGACTGAAAGTCCAAGAGATAAAATTAAGGCACTGATTTGTTTAAACATTCGGGCGTTATAGCAGAAGGGGTCAGTCTCCGCAAGTAAGCGTCCTATGAGCCAGGGCCCAAGTTTCAAAATGAGGGGGACTTCCAAGGGCTTTGAACGCGGCAAGCGCCGTGGAGCCCGTGGTAACGATATCGTCGGCAAACACCCACAGGGCCTCTGACCAATATTCAGACACCACTGAAGAATTTTCATCGAGCTCCAAGATAACCTCAACCCGCTTATCTCGGGTTGCGCCCCGCTGGTTCCGAGTCGTTACCTTTTTCAAACAGGGATGCACCTCTCCCCCTACTGCCTTTGCCAAAGCTTCCGCCCATTGATGGGCGTGATCCCTTTTGTGATTCTTCGAGGGGGCAGGAATGACTATGATTTTTCGGTCAGGAAGACCCTGCAACATTCTTCTGGTCGCAAAACGGGTGGCCCAATAACTCCAGTCGGGCCGGTGATGATATCCTTTAAGCCCCGCAATTTGCGTCGATAACAGATCACTAGTTCCAGGATTCCAGCGAAACAACGCCAAAGCCTCGAAGATTGCCAGGGGCCGCACTTCCAGGTTTTGCCCAAGATAACTGTTTAGCCTTTGGCGGCAATGTTCACACAGCAAACCTTCGCTTTTCAGCAATGATCCGCAGTGCAGACAGGGATAAATATAGCGGTTTAATAATTTGATTATAGAGTTCATTGCGGATTCTTGGAGCAATTACCAATCCACCCCTTTGCCTTTCATTTGACAAGATCCTAAGGGCGTCTTAGAACCCAAAATGGGTGGGGATTTTCATGAAATTAATCACAGGTCTGATTACAGCTTTAGTTATACTTGCTCCGAATGCCTATGCGGGATTGCCTGCTCATCGCCAAGCGAATGAATCCTTCCAAGATGCGAAATCTCGCAGCCGTGGAAATGTTTTATTTTCTGATCTTGATAGTGAATTTTCTGGTTCCGGTCCCGAGTCCTTGGCGAAACCCATGTCTCAACTAAAGCTAAACGAAATTCCGGCTCTTTCGTCGTATCAGGAGCTTGTCGCTCAGTTTTACTTCATTCGGGATTCTTATTTCGTGAAAGCCGGATACACTCCTCGTCGCTTGACTTGGCTTTTCCCTGATGACGGTTGCTATGCCCGTGCGGAACTGGCGGCAGAACATCTGATTATGAATCACGCTATCTCTCCTAAAAAGGTTTTCGCATTCGGAGAACTTCACGCAGCGACTAACAACTCACCCAATGGTTGGGTGGAGTGGTGGTACCACGTTGCTGTTATCTATCGCGTGGATAACACAGCATACGTTCTAGATCCGGCGTTGAATCCTCACCAACCTTTAACTTTGTCTCAATGGGGCGAGGCGATCGGAGGAGACAAAACGGCGGTGAACTACTCAATCTGCTCTAAAGACGCCTTCGATCCAGACAGCGCCTGCATGCAGCCTCCTAAAATTGATGAGGACATGGCCGAGCAAGAACAGGAAGTCTTTCTTCCTGAAGAATGGAACCGAATTTTAGAATTAGGCCGCGATCCAGAAAAAGAACTCGGCAACCAGCCACCTTGGCTGTAACTTAAAAAGGCTCCTTCCGGGAGCCTTTTTTATTTCTAAAAACTCAGGATTTTAAGCGCTGTACGTCTACTATCCTAGATATTGTGATACGGAATCTTTTTGATAATTGTAAAGGCGCGATAGATTTGCTCCAAGCTCATCGCTTGCGCCATTAAATGATTCATGACCATTGGGGAAAGTGCCACTTTCAAATCCGCACGCTTCCGAACCTCTTCGTTGACGCCGAAGGCTCCGCCGATAATAAATATCGCCCGTTTCTTAGAACTTCCCAGAATATTTTCGATTTTTTTTGAGAACTGAATTGAATCCAAAACCGATCCGCGCTCGTCAAAAAGTATGACGTAATCGTCGGAATTGATATTTTTAAGAATGAGATCTGATTCTTCATTGCGCTTAAAGTCTGCATCTTCACGAGCAGACTTTTTAGCCTTCAGACTTTGAATATCAAAGGGAATGAAAAAGGAAATTTTCTTTTTGTACAACCCGCTGACCTCATCAGCCCACGCCTCTTTGGCGGTTGCGAGGTTGTACAAAATGAATTTCATTACTGTTGCTTCCCAACGTATGGATCTTTAAGAGGCAAAACTGTTCCTTGTCTCCACAAGTTTTCAAGACCGTATTCAAGGCGTACGAAATCATAGAATACGTGAATGATCAAAGTACCGTAATCAACCAGAACCCAACGACCTTCATCAACACCCTCTACGGATTGTGGATGAACGTTGAACTCTTCTTTAACTGCGATCACGATGTTTTCTGCCATAGCCGTCGCATGACGAGTGGAAGTACCGGATGCGATCAAAGCGAACTCGCTAGGAGCTGTGATCTTTCTTAGATCGTAACCAAGAACGTTAATACCTTTGTTCGCAAACAAAACATTAGCGCAGAACTCAGTGAACTTAGTGTAGTCACCGATACGATCGCCAAGGTTTCTGTAAAGTTTGTGTTCTTTGATGTAAGTCTCAACAGCAAGCGGCAAGTACTGCTCAACTGGCTTCCCAGAACGAAGCCATTTACGAACTTCACTGGAAGAGATTTCGATATCACGCAAAGTAATGAACTGGATGCTACGACCTGTAGTTAGTTCGATGAAATTGAAATCGAAGTCAGCAACAAGTGGTTTCAAATAACCAGGCATTTCATCCAAAGACTCTGGCATGTCGTAACCTGGGCGAGTTGTCACAACCAAGTTCGTTTCAGCTAGAATTTTGGAATAGTCTTTCCACTGACTTAGTTCCTCAAACTTGTCAGCGCCCACGATCAAATACAAATCAGATGCTTCGTATGTTTTGCGAAGATTCATGATTGTGTCGATTGTATAGCTCATGCCACCACGTTTTAGCTCTTGATCATCAACGAAGTAAGTTTCGCCGTATTGAGCGAAAGCAAGCTTTGTAAGTTCAAGGCGTTGCTCTGCGGAAGGACCTTCCACTGGAGTTTTAAGAGGATTTTGAGCTGCAGGAATCACGTGGACTTTGTTCAAGCCCATTTTCTTTGCCACTGTTTGAATGGCGTTGATGTGACCCATATGAGGAGGATTAAAGCTTCCGCCAAAGATACCAATTTTCATTATTCTTCATCCTTCAAAATCTGGCGACCCAACTCTGTAACAAGTTCTGTGATGTTTTTCCCTGTGACCGCAGAAATGGCCAAAGGAGCAGAGCCTGTCGCTTTTTTGAATTTCAATTTTAGTTTTTCAAGTTGATCTGTGCTGAGAGTGTCAATTTTGTTGAGCACGACAAATTGCGGACGCGTCTGCAAAGGGAAGAAACCCTCTTTGTCCTGATTGCTCTCATCATACATCTTAAGTTCATAGTTAAGATCTTCAAAATCCTGAAGTGGATCACGGCCCGACAAACCTGATGCATCCACCAAGTGAATGAATACGCGTGTACGTTCAACGTGTTTCAAGAATTGAATACCAAGACCCACACCTTCGTGTGCGCCTTTAACCAAACCAGGAATGTCAGCAACCACGAATGAGCTATAGTCACCCGCTTTAACCACACCCAAGTTTGGCGTCAAAGTTGTAAAAGGATAATCTGCGATTTTTGGTTTCGCTGCTGAGATACGAGAGATCAAAGTCGACTTACCCGCATTTGGGAAGCCGATGATACCAACGTCAGCGATCAATTTAAGCTCAAGCTTAACTTCCAACTCTTCGTTGTCTTCACCTGGTTGAGCATGAGTCGGAGCTTGGTTAATGGAAGTTTTGAAAAACTCATTACCCTTACCACCACGGCCACCACGCAAAAGTACGTGTTCATCGATGCCAGTCATATCGACAACGATTTCACCTTCTAGATTTCTAAGTATCGTACCCTGAGGCACAACTAGAACTAGATTTTCACCATCAGCACCATGTTTTTGACGGCCGAAACCCATCTCACCATTTTGAGCTGCGTATCTTTTGTTTTGTCTGATTTCGAAAAGGGAATTGATATGTCGCGAAGTCTTGATAATAACATCGCCGCCTTTGCCGCCGTCTCCGCCATCTGGTCCACCACGAGGAGCACCCGATTCTCTACGGAAACTAACGCAACCCGGACCGCCGCGGCCAGAGGCTAATGTAATTCTAACTTCATCAATGAATTTCATAAGAGCACCAATACTTTGAGGAGAGATATACAACAAAAAAGGAGCCCAGAGAGGCTCCTTTTTATGTATTGTAAAATCTCTTGGTGCTTATCGAAGCTGTGGATCTAGTTAGAACTAGACAGCTTTAGGATAAACACTAACTTTGAAGCGATCTTTTGCAAAACGCTCAAATTTAACAAGACCTTCGATTACAGAATAGATCGTGTGGTCACGACCGATTTTTACGTTGTTACCAACATGGAATTTTGTACCACGTTGACGAACGATAATTGTTCCAGAAAGCACTTTTTCGCCACCGAAACGTTTAACGCCTAAGCGTTTACTCTGTGAATCACGACCATTCTTTGTACTACCACCGGCCTTCTTACTTGCCATGACTAACCTCGCTTAAAATCTTTTAATTACGCTTTTTTAGAAGTTTTTTTAGCTGTTTTTTTCTTAGCGGTTGCTTTTTTTGCAGTCTTTTTAACTGCTTTTTTAGCAACTTTCTTTTTCGCTACAGTTTTTTTAGCAGCTTTTTTTACAACTTCTTCGCCTTTGTTTTTGTTAGCAGCGCGGTCTTTGCGAGCAGCAACACGAGCTTCAGCAGCTTCAGTGCGTTTCGCAGCAACGTCTACCACATTTGGCGTAGCATCTGTTTTTGTTGTTTTACCATCAAGAGAAATCGCTTTCACGAAAAGTTCAGTGAACTCTTGTTTGTGAGTTGCGAATTTTCTGTAACCTTGACGACGTTTCTTTTTAAAAACGATTTCTTTTCTAGTCTTAGCTTGCTTAGTAACTACAACAGTTACTTTTGCACCTTTAACAAGAGGTTGACCAACATGAGTGGACTCACCACCAACCATCAAGATTTCGTTGATATCAAACTCTGCACCTAGTTTTTGTTCTAGTTTATCAACTTGAACAACATCACCAGCTTGAACTTTATATTGCTTACCACCAGTACGAATAATCGCGTACATTAGAACCTCCAGCTACCCGAATTAAGCCAGTCGTAAATGCCACTTCGCACTAGGCTTTGTCAACCTATTACATGCTAATTTTTTCAGCTTTTCAGGAAGAAGAAGAGATTATCGGTGCAGCCGACTCTTGGCAATAAAAAAGACAGCTTTTTTCAGAATCCAGCCGTTCTGCAATTAGTGTCTATATTCGGACATTTACCTATGTGTTAGGGTCTTAGAAGTTCGCTCTTTAGCGCATCGCTCAATCGAAGCTGCGGATTATTCACAACGGCCTCAATCAATTTTCGGTGCGTCTGATAATTTGATTGCGCAGCAACACTCGAAGGATTCTGGCTCGAAATAGTTCGAAGTTCCTGTTTTTCCCTCTTCAAAGCTTCGTAGATTGCCTCTGACTTAGAATTCCCGGTTTCTTTACTGTAGCTCTTTATAAAATAGTCCGCCGCTTTGTCGTATCTTTCGGCGTTCGCATTTATTTTTGCGCCCATCCAGTAGTCACGGTCCGACTTTGTAAGTTTTACATCATTCACCACAGTTTCGAAGGAATCCGCCGCCGATCGGAAGCTTTGTTTCGCTTCGTTGGTTTTGCCAGAGCTCAAGAGTTTCTCCGCCTGAAGGCGCATGGTGTTTGAATAAGTGCGAGCCGCCATACCACTTGATAGAGAGCCCGCAAGACCTTGGCGCAATAATAGCTCACGCTCGGTTTCGCTAAATCCTGCCGTCTTTAATATGTCTGCTTTGTTTTTTAGGTCGGTAGCTGAGTATGATCCGTAACCTCGCCCCGTCCCGGCTGCGACTTCATGGGCATCAATAAGTGCTTTCTGTTCTGCTGACGTCAGAGTTCGGCCCAAAGATTTTTCAGCGGCAGTGATGCGTTCTACATTAGAAAGCTTGGCTGCTTTTTCCAAATCCGCGGCTGTCGCCACGATACGCGCGCCCGAGGTGGCTTTTGTGGCGTCGATGGAAACTCCCGCGATCTTTGCGATGTTTTGCATTCTTGAGGCTTTCAAAGCCCACCCCGCAGGTCCAATGGCGACAGTGCCGACTTCAGCAATAGCTTCGCAAACCATGGCGGCTGCTTGTTGCGAGCTGTAGCATTCCAGTCGCACACCGACTTCTTTAAGTTTTGCTTTCGCCGCATCCAAAAGACTTGTTTGAGTTCCCGGAAGACGTCTTTGCCCCCACTCGACCACTTCTTTTTCATCCGCTGTCAGACTGGTTTTTTGCAAAAGCATCTTGCGATTCAAAGCAAGACTTAGTTCGTCTGCCTTTTGTCCTTGTTGAAGCTTGATAGTGGCTTTTACTTTGGCGCAGTTTGTTTTTGCCAGAACCGCGTCCGAGGGTTTTGCAATTTTCAAAAGCTTGGGGACGTTTTGATTGTATTGCTCGATCAGTTGCATTTTGCCATTCGGATCGGCGTCGCAAGTTTTATTAGCAGCGTTTTCCAGTTCGACGTCATCGACAAACTTGCCGACACTCTTTGCGCCATCAGCAACAGCAGTCCCCATACCGACAAAGGTGTCCTTCACAAAGTTCCAGCCACCGATGGCGCACCCGGAAGTGTAGCTCCAAGCACTGTACTCTTGGGCCAGAGAATTTCCGTCTGAGCAGTTCGGAGCTTTTTCCGCAGGGTTTTCCCCAGCAGCTTTCATTTTGCCGTAAAGATCTGTGCAGGCTTTTGATTTTACTATCTGCTCGCAGGAATTCTTTGAAAGGTCATTCAGGGCATCAAACGCCGTGTTGGAAAATGTGCTGCAGACCTCGCCCCATGAGAGGAGCGGAAGAAGTAAAAATGTCAGCAGCAGCACCAGGTGTTTCATAGTACTCTCGTCGGATAATCAGAGAGTAAAATGAACGAATTTTTAGAAAAACACCGACCTCAACTTGGTCGATGTGTTTCAAAATTAGACGAAAAATATCTCGTATTGTTCTAAGTGGTAGTTAGGCTCGATTTTGAAGGCCACGGAGCGGCCGAGTTTCTTTTCGATTCCCTCTAGACTTTCGCCTTCAACTTCGTAAATCCAATCGACAACTTCACTGTGGCAATGGATTACGACGTTCGTTTTCTTATTCGTCAACATGTCAGCGTCGCGCTCAAGTTCACGGAAGATCTCGTTCGCAACTGTAGATTTGCGTTTGATATAGCCTTTGCCATCGCAGTATGAGCATGGCTCACACAAAGTTTTAATCAAGCTTGGACGGATGCGCTTACGAGTCATCTCTACCAATCCCAACTGGGACATCGATACGATGTTCGTGCGCGCGCGGTCTTTGCTAAGCTCCTCTGCCAAGGCTTCCATCACTTTTTCACGGTGAGATTCTTTTTCCATATCGATGAAATCGATGATGATAATCCCGCCGCAATTACGAATACGCAGGTGATGGGCTGTTTCGCGAACCGCTTCTAAGTTTGTTTTTAAAATCGTGTCCTCGAGGTCTTTTTTGCCTACGAATTTACCCGTATTCACGTCGATCACAACCAAAGCTTCCGCTTCGTCGATCACGATGTATCCGCCGGACTTCAACCAGATTTTTCTTTCCATCGACCGAGAAATTTCGATGTCGATATCGTACAAATCGAAAAGAGGTTTTCTTTCTTCATAAAGCACGATGTTTTGTTTGTACTTAGGCATGAACTGAGACACGAATTTCACAACTTTTTTCTGAACTTCGACGTCGTCAACCCAAACGCTGGTAACATCCTCACTCATCAAATCGCGAAGAGCGCGAAGCTCAACATCAAGTTCCGTGTGCAAAGCGCCCGGAGTTTTCTTTTTCTCGTAGTGCTTGAAGATTTCTTTGCTCATGCGATCAAGATATTCGATGTCGGCTTTCAACATTTCTTCGGATGCGCCATCGCCAGCAGTACGCACGATAACTCCGCCGGAGGGATTGATTTTTTGCACCAACTGACGAAGTCTGTCGCGCTCGGCCTCGTCTTCGATACGACGAGAAATTCCCAAGTGTCTTACAGTTGGCAAGAACACCACGAAACGTCCTGGAAGTGATAAGTGCGTTGTTAAACGGGCACCTTTTGTTCCAAGCGGATCTTTCGCCACTTGCACCAAAATACTTTGACCTTCTTTTAATAAATCCTGAATCGGTGTTTTAACTTGATGAGAGTGGGGCTTGTCGTCGTCACCCTCATCCAAAGGTTCTTCGCGGTCTACGCTGGAAAGAAAATTATCGTCGACGTCTTCGCGGATGTCGCCAACGTATAAGAAAGCCGCTTTCTCAAGACCAATGTCCACGAAAGCCGCCTGCATTCCTGGAAGTACGCGGATCACCGTCCCGCGGTGAATAGACCCGACCAATGTCGGTGAAGTTTTGCGTTCAATTTTTAAATCAGTAAGAATACCGCCTTCAACATAGGCTACGCGTGTTTCTTGAGGTCTAACGTTGATGAGAATTTCTGCGGACACGGGGGCTCCTTCTGGGTCGTCTCTGTTGATCTTTGGGAGATCAACCTCTCTTCAATAGTCCAGAAACAATCGTGAGAGCAATTAATATTTAAACATTAGAGCATATCTTACCGAAAAGATCACTGAATTAGACCATTTAGGGAGAATAGAATGGCAACGATTGATGAACTGTTTAAACTCATGGTTGAGCAAGGCGCTTCCGACTTGCACATTACAAGTGGTGCCGCACCTTATTTGCGTCTGCATGGGAACATGGTTCCGTTGAACTATCGTGAGCTTTCAAATCAGGATGTTCAGGGACTAATCTTCGAAATTCTTTCCGAAAAGCAAAAGAAAGCCTTCGTTGAAAAATGGGAGCTCGATTTTGCCTATACTCTGCCAGGAATTGGACGTTTCCGTTGCAATGTATTTATGCAGCGTAAAGGCCTTGGCGCCGTCATGCGTATTATCCCTGAAAAAATTAAAACAGCGCAAGAGCTGGGAGTTCCTCCTGCGGTTCTTGATATGATCGACTGTGATCGTGGTTTGATTCTGGTAACAGGTCCGACGGGTTCTGGTAAATCCACGACTCTGGCGGCGATGATCCATCAAATCAATTTAACTCGTGAAGCGCATATCATCACGGTTGAAGATCCGATCGAGTTCGTGCATCCCAATATCAAATCCTTGGTGAATCAGCGTGAAGTTGGTAGCCATACTAAAACTTTCGCCAACGCCCTGAAAGCCGCTCTCCGTGAAGACCCGGATATCTTGCTGGTGGGTGAGTTGCGTGACTTGGAAACAATCGGTCTTGCATTGACTGCTGCCGAAACGGGTCACATCGTATTTGGTACTTTACATACCAACAGTGCTGCGAAAACTATTGACCGTATCATCGACGTTTTCCCTGCGGGACAACAAGCTCAGATCAGAACGATGCTTGCAGAGTCTTTGCGTGGAGTTGTGGCGCAAACGCTTTTCTCTCGCGCGGACGGTCAAGGCCGTGTGGCTGCTTACGAGATTATGCGTAATACAAAAGCGATTTCGAATTTGATTCGTGAAGGTAAGATCCATCAGGTGGCATCTGCGATGCAAACGGGTTCAAGCCAAGGTATGATCCTGTTCGAAAAATATATCGAGGATTTGGTTCGCAAAGGAAAAGTTTCTGCTGCTGATGCTAAGACATTCTTGGGTCAATCCAGTGGTGGCGATACTGCGATCCAAGCCGGTCCCGGAACCAAAGCCAAGACCGGATAGGAAATTCAGTAAAAATATTCGTAGACTATCTGAGCCCTTGGCAAAACCAAGGGCTCTTCTCTTTTCAAAGTCACCATTGCCCTAAACTTTATTCTGCGGTACCTTTTTCTTTTGAATCTGAATGAGGTGCCCATTGAAGCCAACAGTGCAGCTGAATAAGTATATCGACCACACTCTCTTAAAGCCTGAAGCGCAGTCCGCGCAAATCGAAAAACTGTGCAAAGAAGCGCGCGAGCACGGCTTCTTCAGCGTTTGCGTAAACACTTCTTATGTAAAACAGTGCGCAGAATTGTTGCGTGATTCTGATGTTAAAGTTTGCTGCGTGGTGGGCTTCCCCTTGGGTGCGATGGATTCCGCGAGCAAAGCCTTTGAGACTCGTACGGCCATCACAAACGGTGCTGGCGAGATCGATATGGTTGTGCAAATCGGCGCTCTGAAGGATCGTCGCTTGGATTATGTTCGCGACGACATCAAGGCCGTTGTACAGGCGGCACCAGGTATAAAAGTAAAAGTAATCATCGAAACATCCTTGATCAATGATGAAGAAAAAGTCCTGGCCTGCAAAGCCGCTATGGAAGCGGGGGCTGCGTTTGTTAAAACCAGCACGGGATTCGCTGGCGGCGGAGCCACTGTGGAAGATGTGAAGCTTATGAAGTCTGTTGTTGGCGACAAGTTGGAAGTGAAAGCTTCTGGTGGTGTTAAAAATGCAGAGCAAGCTATCGCACTTATTCAAGCCGGCGCGACTCGTTTGGGCACAAGTTCTGGTGTCGCTTTGGTTCAAGGTCAACAATCTCAAGGAGGCTACTAATGTCTTTCCTTCCTGCTGAAATTATTAAAAAGAAACGCAATGGTGGCGAACTCTCGAATGACGAAATCGAAGAATTTATTCTGGGTTATGCTCGCGGCTCCATTCCCGATTACCAGATGTCTGCTCTTTTGATGGCGATCTTTTTTAAAGGCATGACTAAAGAAGAAACTTTGGGCTTAACTAAAGCGATGCTTCACTCTGGTGAAGTTGTCGACTTCTCTTCTGTTAAAGGCTTTAAGGTTGATAAACATTCAACGGGCGGCGTGGGAGACAAGACTAGCTTGATTTTGGGGCCGATCGTTGCTGCAGCGGGCGCACCCGTTCCGATGATTTCCGGTCGCGGTCTTGGTCATACGGGTGGCACTTTGGATAAGCTTGAAGCCATTCCCGGTTTCAATACGCAAAAACCTTTGCCTGAATTTATTGAGCTTGTTCGCAAAAATAATATCTGTTTCATCGGCCAAACCAAAGAGATCTGCCCTGCTGATAAAAAAATCTATGCTTTGCGCGATGTGACTGCGACGGTGGAAAGTCTGCCGTTGATTTGTGCCTCTATCATGTCCAAAAAATTGGCTGAAGGCATCGATGGCTTGGTACTTGATGTGAAATATGGCTCTGGTGCCTTTATGAAAACGCCTGTTCTTGCAGAAGAACTTGCGACGAACTTGATGAACATTGCAAAAGGTTACGGCAAAAAAGTGACTTCTCTTTTGACGAACATGGATCAACCTTTGGGTCGCTATGCCGGTAATTCTTTGGAAGTTGATGAGTGTGTGGCGATCATGAAAAATGAAAAATTCATCGGCCCACACGGATATGATCTTTACGAAGATACGCGCGAGTTGAGCTTGCGCCTTTCTGCTCACATGTTGCTTCTTGCGGGAATTGGTAAAACGGAAGAAGAGTCCTATCAAATCGCTCTGGAGACTTTAACTTCTGGAAAAGCGCTCGCAAAATTTGAGGAGCTTTGCAAAATTCACGGCGGTGATCTTCGCAATGTTCCAAAACCAAAATTCAGTCTGACAGTGACTGCTGAAAAATCAGGATTTGTACAAAGCTTCCACACAGAGAGTATCGGTGTTGCCGGAATTTTAATCAAAGCTGGTCGCGCGCAAACAACTGATATTATTGCACCTACAGCCGGGATAGAATTTCACGCAAAAGTTGGTGATGAAGTGAAGGCTGGTGACACATTGTTCACTCTGCATGGTGACGATGAAGGACTGTTGATGTCTGCAGTTCCGATGCTAAAATCAGCAATTACTATTTCCTTGCAAAAGGTACCAAAGCCTAGTTTGATACTGAAAGTTTTGAGCTAAAGCTCGAGGACAATAGGAGAACAACTTGGTACTCAATAAACTTCAAGAATCGATCAGCTTCATCCGTACAAAAACTTCGGCGAAACCGAAGATCGGTGTCGTTCTCGGCTCGGGTTTGGGTGCCTTTGTGAAAGATGTCGAAGTCGAAACTACGATTCCGTACAAAGACATTCCTCATTTCTCCCCGCCAACAGTTGAAGGTCACTCTGGAAATTTGATTTTCGGTAAAGTGAACGGTCAATCTATCGTTATTCTTCAAGGTCGTAATCACTATTACGAAGGTCACAGCATGGAAAGTGTTGTGTTCCCGACTCGTACTCTGGCATTGCTTGGAATTGAGGCTTTGATTTTAACGAACTCTGCCGGCGGCTTTGGCGAAAGCATGCAAGCTGGTGATTTCATGATCATCGAAGACCACATCAACTTGATGGGCACGAATCCTTTGATGGGACCAAACATCAAGGAGCTTGGACCTCGCTTCCCTGACATGACTGAAGCTTACGACAAACGCTTGATCACGATCATGGAACAAGTTCTACAAAAACAGGGAACTCGCTACCACAAAGGTATCTACTGTGGCGTAAGCGGTCCTACTTATGAAACTCCTGCTGAAGTTCGTTACTTGAAAATGATTGGCGGTAAAGCTGTCGGCATGAGCACTGTCCCTGAAACAATCGCGGCAAATCACTTGGGCCTTCGCGTGTCGGCTCTTAGCTGCATCACGAATCTGGCTGCAGGCATTTCTTCACAAAAACTTTCTCATGACGAAGTCACTGAGACTGCAAAACGAGTCGAGATCCAATTTACTTCGTTCCTCAAAGAATTCATCACCAACATCTAGACTAGAGGCTGTTTATAAACAGCCAAAGGTGTGACTCCACCCCCTGTTTGTTCTGAATTTCCCTTTGGAAACAAACAATTTTTAGTCAATTTGAATACACAAGCTTAAGTTTGCATATTTGTGTGCCGAACGAATAATCATGAAAAAGTTTATTCTGTTTTCAATTATGCTAAGCGCTCTTTCTTCTACGATCATTTCTTGTGGCTCTCCGCCGAAGAAGGAAACTGATTCTTCTTCTACGACGCCGACTGTGAAAGACGTTAATTTCGATCAGACGCCAAAGAACACGACTCTTTATGTTGGCGTTCAAACGAGATGGGAAGGTGGTACCGAACTTGTCGCCCAAGGCAATTGCACAGCTCTGACCACGGATACGCCGGAGGCTGGCGCGAAGGACTGTAATATCTCAATTCCGGAAGGTCAGCTCTATTACAGTGACGTGATAATTACGCTGGGTTCTAAAGCTGCAGAATTCTGTTCAATTGTGTCCTTCAGTTCATATTACTATAGAAGATCTAAAGTGGACGATTACGTTCCACCAGGCAGTACCGAGAAAATAAAATGCGCATCCGATGCAGATGCCAAAGCCAACATTGGCTGCTGGGGTGGTGCCGGTCCTCTGATTTATTCCGATTTCCCGAAAACCGGTGGCCAGTATTTTACTTTGGCTTCAGGATTAAGCACCAGCATCACGATTCCCGCAGCGAACGCTCGGCGCTATGGAAGCAACAGAGCTACTACTAATACGTTGGTAGATCGAACAGTTGATAATGCCGACTATGTCGCTGATACAATGAGTGACTACTATATCACTTGCAGGGATATCTGGGCCCAGCCAATCTATCAGTTCAAATTGACGATAAAAGATGAAGATACGCAAGGAACCGAAAACATGCCGGCTCGAAATCAAATTCCTGACTGGCAAGGGTTTTAGGAAAAAGACCAAGGTCGAGGGATCTTGGTCTTTTTGTTTATGGGCTTAAGGATAAACTAGCCTCATAATGGGACGAATTTTTCCGATCTATTAACCTGTGTGGGTTAGCATGAAGTCTCATAAATGGGACCTTCGGGCCCGCACAGGGAGTGAACATGGATGTTCAAAAGATACTCTCGGCGGTTGCTTGCGTCTTAGTATTTACAGCTTGTAGCAAAAAATCGTCGAACTCAGTTTTCTCAGACAGCACTGCGCTTGATTCGGCAGCGTGTATGGGACAAGCGATCAAAAGCAAATTCATTGTTCAGTGGGAAGATGGCCGATTCACTGTTGAATCCGGCACCGATGCTGAATCATTCAAAAAAGAATTTATCGAACCACAGTTAGAAAGCATTCGCCGAGTCGAATTCGATCGTCGTATTCAAATTGAATCGACCAAAGAATACGCTTCATCGTCTGTAAG
This sequence comes from Bdellovibrio sp. ZAP7, assembly GCF_006874645.1. Taxonomy (NCBI): domain Bacteria; kingdom Pseudomonadati; phylum Bdellovibrionota; class Bdellovibrionia; order Bdellovibrionales; family Pseudobdellovibrionaceae; genus Bdellovibrio; species Bdellovibrio sp. ZAP7. The sequence goes on from NZ_CP030082.1 coordinate 4,061,920, forward strand.
CGACACTTGGGGCTTAAGCATGATCAAAGCGAACTCTGCTTATACCCAAGGCGTCTATGGTCAAGGTATCAAGGTCGCAGTTGTGGATGCGTATGTGGATGTTACCCATCCGCAGCTTGCGGGCCGAATCGCCGTGAACACGGGTGAGATTCCTAATAACGGAATTGATGATGATAAAAACGGTATCGTCGATGACTACTATGGAGCGAGCTTTGTCTCTGTTCCTTCTTCGACAACAACACCGAGTCCCCACGGATCTCACGTGGCGGGTATCATTGCAGCCGATTCTAACTTCGGACCGGTTTCTGGGGTTGCTCCCCGCGCACAAATTATTCCAGCACAATTCATTGCCAATGATGGTGGTGGTTCTTTAGGTGATGCGATTCTGGCGCTACAATATGCAGCAAGCCGTGGTGCTAAAATTATCAATGCCAGCTGGGGTGGCGCTCCTTGTGTCGCTTCATTGAAAAATGCGTTCCAAGTTCTTGAGTCTCAAGGAATTCTGGTCGTAGTAGCGGCGGGCAATGATGCGCGCGATATCGATGTGTATCCTGAATTCCCTGCTTCCTTTGATCTTTCCAATCAAATCACTGTGGCGGCATCAAGTGTCAGTGATTTTATGACGTCTTGGTCGAACAGTGGTTTCGAATTTGTTCACGTGGCAGCACCTGGTGAGCATATTTTAAGCACGATTCCTGGCAACAGTTCGACATACATGGATGGAACAAGTATGGCGGCACCCTTTGTTTCTGGAACTGCGGCTTTGCTATGGAGCTACAAGCCAAACGCTACTGCAAAGCAGATTAAAGCCGCCATCGAACAGTCAGTTGACGTTACTTCAGGACACGAGTTTAAAGTAAAAACTCGAGGCCGAATCAATATTCAGAAAGCACTTCAAGTACTTGGACAGTTAGTCCCATAAATTCAACAAGATACCTGCTGAACGCAGAGCAGAAAAACATGCTCTGCGTCTGTCGTTTTAAGATGATTACTCAAATGCTCATTGATAGAAGTATGCCTTCCGTTTTTTCAAACGTTAAAGAAGGAATTTATGAGCGAAGTATCTTCAGGCATTCAAGCAAAGCTTGCCGATCTAGAAAAAAGAAATGAAGCCGCAATGGCGGGTGGCGGAGCTGCTCGTGTTGCGAAACACAAACAAGGCGGCAGACTTTCTGCACGCGAACGTTTAGATGTTCTTTTGGATCCAGGCAGCTTCGTTGAGATGGATCGTTTCGTTACTCATCGTTGCACAAACTTCGGCATGGACAAGAATGTTGTTCCTGGCGACGGCGTGGTAACTGGCTACGGTCGTATCAACGGCAAATTGGTTTACGTCTCTTCTCAAGATTTCACTGTTATCGGTGGATCTATGTCCCGCACTCAAGCAAACAAAATCTGCAAAGTGATGGACCTTTCTATCAAGAACGGTGCGCCTTTCATTTCTTTGAATGACTCTGGTGGCGCGCGTATTCAAGAAGGTATCGAATCACTTGGTGGTTACGCTGATATCTTTACTCGCAACACGATGGCTTCTGGTTTGGTTCCACAAATCACAGCAATCATGGGGCCATGCGCGGGTGGCGCGGTTTACTCACCGTCTATCACTGACTTTGTCTTCATGGTTAAGAACACTTCCTACATGTTTGTAACGGGTCCTGATGTTATCAAGACTGTGACTCATGAAGAAGTAACTAAAGAAGATTTGGGTGGAGCAACGACTCACTCTGCAAAATCAGGTGTGGCGCACTTTGCTGCTGAAGATGACAAGCACTGCTTGTTGCTAATCCGCGAATTGATGAACTTCCTTCCGTCAAATAACTTGGATGATGCTCCAGCATTGCCGAATACAGATCGCCCTGACCGCTTGACTGAAGCGATCATGAACTTGATCCCTGAAAATCCTAAAAAACCTTACGACATGCTGGCAGTTATCACTGAATGCGTGGACGAGGGTTACTTCCTAGAAGTTCACAAGCATTTTGCAGCAAACGTCATCGTAGGCTTTGCTCGTTTCAACGGTCGTCCTGTTGGTATCGTCGCCAATCAACCAAACGTACTTGCTGGTTGCTTGAACATCGAAGCTTCCCGTAAGGCAGCTCGCTTCATCCGCTTCTGTGATGCCTTCAACATCCCTGTTGTTTCATTCGTTGACGTTCCAGGCTTCTTGCCAGGTAAAGATCAAGAATGGAATGGTATCATCACTCACGGTGCAAAACTTCTTTACGCGTACGCTGAAGCGACTGTGCCTAAGATTACAGTTATCACTCGCAAAGCTTACGGTGGTGCATACATCGTTATGGGTTCTAAACTTTTGAGATCTGACGTGAACCTAGCTTACCCTTCTGCAGAGATCGCAGTCATGGGTGCTGAAGGTGCAGTAAGCATCATCAGCCGCGAAGAGATCAATAAAGCTAAAGACCCAGCAGCTGAAAAAGCTCGTTTGACAGCACAATACGAAGAGAAGTTCTCGAATCCGTATGTTTCTGCTGAACTTGGTTACACTGACGAAGTTATCGATCCAGCGTTGACTCGTAAACGCATCATCGATTCTTTGGAAATGTTAAAAAATAAACGTGATATCACTCCGGCTAAAAAGCACGGCAATATCCCTCTGTAGGAGCGAACATGGCATTGTTTAAAAAAATCCTGATCGCAAATCGTGGGGAAATCGCAATTCGTATCACTCGCGCCTGCCGCGAGCTTGGTATCGCATCCGTTGCTGTTTTTTCTGATGCCGATCGTGATAGCTTGCACGTTTTCTTGGCGGACGAGGCCTATCATATCGGGCCTTCTCCGTCAAAAGAGAGCTATTTGAACTATAGAAAAATTTTGGAAGTGGCAAAAAAGGCTGGCGCCGATGCTGTCCATCCAGGCTACGGCTTCTTGTCTGAAAACACGACGTTTGCAAAAGCATGTGAAGAAGCGGGAATCACTTTCATCGGACCAACAGTTGCGAACATCGAATCTATGGGAGATAAAATCTCTGCCAAAGCTTTAATGAAAAAATCTGGCGTGCCAACGGTTCCAGGATCTGATGGCGGCGTTGAGTCGGTTGAAGACGCAGTGAAAATCGCGGAAAAAATTGGTCTTCCTATCATCATCAAAGCGACTGCTGGCGGCGGTGGTAAAGGGATGCGTATCGTTCGTAAACTAGACGAAGTGGAAAGTGCATTCCGCGCTTGCCGCTCTGAAGGTCAGAACTATTTCGCGAATCCGACTGTTTACATCGAGAAATTCATCAACGATCCGAAACACATCGAGATCCAAGTGTTCGGCGATAAACACGGTAACCATGTTCACTTGTTTGAACGTGAGTGCTCTGTACAACGTCGTAACCAAAAGATCATCGAAGAGTCTCCATCTCCTTCTGTTCCTCATGAAGTGCGTTTGCGCATGGGCGAGGCTTCTGTTCGCGCAGCGAAACAGATTAACTATGTAGGCGCTGGTACGATCGAATACATCTTCGATAACACGACTAAAGAATTTTATTTCATGGAGATGAATACACGTCTTCAAGTTGAACATCCGATCACTGAGATCGTGACTGGTTTCGACTTGGTTCGTGAACAAATCAACGTGGCTGCTGGCAAACCTTTGAGCTTTAAACAAGAAGACATAAAGCAAAAAGGCCACGCGATCGAAGCACGTATCTGCGCTGAAGATCCTGTGACTTACAAACCAAATCCAGGTGTTATCCGCGCTTGCCGTCACCCACAAGGTCCATTCATGCGTGTGGATTCTTATGCTTACCCTGGTTACAACGTTCCGATCTATTACGATCCAATGATCTCTAAGGTTATTACTTGGGGTGATACTCGTAATGAAGCGATCGATCGTATGCAACGTGCTTTGTCTGAGTTCGTATTGACGGGTATCAAAACCAACATCGTTCTTCATAAAACGATTTTGGATCACCCGACTTTCCGTGACGGTACTTACACGACACAATTTATCGAAAAGAACTTCGAAGTTATCGAACCAGAGATGTTCAAGCAAGTTGACGACCCTGTGTTCTTGATCGCGGCGGCTATTGAAGCCTACAACGATCGTAAATCGAAGGATATCCGTCAGCTTAACGTTCGCTCCACTTGGAGAAGCGTTGGTCGTAAACTTCAGTTGAGGACGTAACATGTATTTCGAAGCAGAACTTAGAGGAAAAAAATATAAAGTAGATGTGACGGAAGGTCGTCACTCTTGGAAAGTATCTTTGCAAGAAGAAGGCAAAGCATGGGCTCACCATGATATTTCTAAGAACGACTATAAGCACGCGGAAGAGTACATCAGCTTCCTTTTCCAAGGTAAGTCGTACCTTATTGACGTCGTGGGTTCAGACACTGAATACACAGTGTTTACGCGTAACTCATTCCGTTCTATCAAGATCTTCAATGACGAAATGTTGTTGCATGAATCATTGAAAAAAGGCGGCGGTTTCGGGGGCGATATGGAGCTTAAAGCTGGTATGCCGGGAAAAATCATCGAGATCTTTGCAAAAGAAGGCGACATCGTGAAAGCGAACAAGCCACTTTTGATCATGGAAGCGATGAAAATGGAAAACGAAATGCGCTCCGCTCGTGACGTGAAAATCAAAGAGATCAAAGTCAAGCAAGGTGACTCTGTTGAATCAGGTGCCGTGTTGATCAAATTCGAAGAGCCTTAATCAGCTCTTCGTTACTGACGAAATAAAAAGGGAAACTTCTTTCGGAGTTTCCCTTTTTTATTATTTAAATTTTACTGAGATCTTTTAGAGCGAACTATTCTCGTTCGTTTTGTCTGAATTGGGCTTCACGTTTTCTTTCAAAGATACCGACCATCAAGACGCCGATTTCATATAGCAGAACCATCGGAATCAACATCATGATCATACTCATCAAATCTGGCGGAGTAATGATCGCGGCAGCCACCGCAAGACCCATAATCGCGTAACGACGTTTATCTTTAAGAAATTTTTGGCTTACAAGGCCCATCATTCCCAAGATAGAAATGACCAGGGGAAGCTCGAAAGAAACGCCGAACATCAAACACATTTGGGTAAAGAAACCCAAGTACTGTTCGATAGAGATCATCGGCTTATCTACCGTGCCGCCATAGTTCATTAAGAAGTGGAATGCCATCGGCAAAACCACATAGTATGAAAACGCCGCACCCAAAATGAAAAGAACTGATCCAGCGACGATAAAGCCAACAGAATACTTTTTTTCTTTTTGATAAAGACCCGGCGCTACGAACTTCCAAATTTGATAAAGCCACAATGGGCAAGAAATCAAAATACCGCACACAAATGATATTTTGATGTGCGCTAGGAATTTATCTAAAGGACCCGTATAAATTAATCCCCCACCCGGGAGATACGGAGCGATGGGTGCACGGATATAATCGAAAACTTGCTCGCTAAAGTGATAGCAGATTCCAGTCGCCAACAACAAAATCCAAACCATGCGAACAAGGCGGAAACGAAGCTCGCCCAAGTGTTCGTAAAGGGATTGGGCTTTTTGGTCTAATTCTTCAGAAGAGCCCATTAGCCTTTGCTCCCTTTATCGTCGTCATCGTTGGAGTTGTTTTGAATTTTAAATTCCATTTGTTGAGGATTTGATTCTTTTGCGGCCATCGCTTGCCCATGCGGAACGTGATCTTCAGAAGTCCAATCACCAGGATCCGCCGTTTCAGCCTCGGGCTTTACTTCCGGATTTGCTGGAGGTCCATTGTGTGCTTGCTTGTGTCTATCGTACAAGTCGATCGGATCAATACGCGCTTGTTGTTTCAAGTCGTCAGTGAATTCACTGGTCGTTCTTTTAAGTTCATTAAGAAAGCGGCCGAGTGTGCGCGCCACTTGTGGAAGTTCCTTGGGGCCGATCACGATCAGCGCCAAGATAGCTAAGAAAATGATTTCTGACATGCCTAAACCGAACATGGTCGCAGATTAGTGGAATCACCCTTGTTTGCCAAGCTTTACTTGGTCTTGAGGCAGGGTCAAAACACCCATTTCCACCAGCTTTTCTTTGGCCAACTCAGAGCCGGTACGCTGATAGCGGTCATAGAGGCGAAGGATACTTTCATCAGACTTAATAAAGGAATGCTGGCTAATGTAAGTCAGCACATCAACGAACTCAATAAAGCGCGCTGAGAACGTTTTATAAACTTTCGCAAGACCATCTTCACGAGTGCAGTGTGCTAGATGGGTGTATGCTGCTCCACCGATATTCGCATAGTAATCCACATCCACAGTTTTTCTTTGGAGTGAGTCACCAAAAAAACCACTGATGTAGAGTGCGCGATCACCAAGCTTTCTAAGCTTTTCAAGTTTCACTGACTGTTCCGCATTTTGCGCGTGCAGGTACATTTCAGCTAATGTTGCTTCCGCTTCAAACAAAGCTTTGGCATCTAGATATTGTTTTAAAAGATTTACGAGATACGCTTCGACAAGAGGAAGCGTTTGAACTTTACGGTCGTAAAGTCCCTTAGAGACGAGCTCCTGAAAATAACCTTCAGGGCTTACGAATAACTCTACCGTTTGCGAGTTTGGTTTTTCTTTCATCCTTCACTCACCTGCTACACTTACTATAAGTCTAACAACTTATCGGAATGCTTCGGTTAATTGTTTATTATGAATTAATACCTTAGTCCGTAATCCTTCTTGTCGGCCCTCCGGGCTTAAAATCCCAAGGTGTATCAAAATGGAACGGCTGCCCTTTCCGCGCAAAGTGTATAACTTCTATACGGTTCCACGGCATCTAATGGGTTTCCACAGGTTTTAACAGTGGCACCGGGCTTGCTCTTTCCAAGGATGAAGAAAGAGCGGGTTGCATGATTAAAGTTAATTTGACCACCAAATTGGATACGAAAAAGAAGAAGTTCACCGCGGGCTTCGTGATGACCGTAGTGGCCCTCACGGGTGTTGTGGCTCTTTATAATTCTGTTCAAATGGTTGATACCGACACTTTACTTGCTGAAACATCTGCTCCCGTTGAAAAGTCCAATGAACCTATGGTTCTAGCAGCAAATTCTGATTCTGAAATGGATGGCGAAGCTACTGGATTTAATTTGGAAATCCCGCAATTCGTTGCACTGGATGAGGACACCGGCCCCATTGCTGAATCTGGCATTGTGGAAAACCGTGAGCATATCCTGAATGACTATCAAAATCTAATCTCGGAAGAATTCCACATCCCTGAAAACCTGCGTGATCGTGTAGGTTTCTGGTTTGATATCTATACTCTTCATAACTCTAATAAACGCCTGATTCACCACTCGGTTTACCCATGGATAGTGTTTGAAGTGGTCGACACGACAGACATTATTAATTCCGATACACCAAAACACCGCTGGATGAGAAATCTGAAAGCCGACGCTTTGGTAAAACAACAGGTTGAAAAAACAAAGACGGCGTTGAAATCATTGGCTAAAAAGAAAAATCTTGATGATTTGACTGACGATGAAAAACGCGTGATGGAAGCACTTTCCCATCTTGATGGCGACGTGAAAGAAAAAGCTAAATTCGCACTTAAAAATATCCGTGTGCAAACGGGTCAAAGAAACTTCTTCCAAGAGGGCTTGGAAGTATCTCCAAAATACCTTCCTGGTATGGAAGAAATCTTTGAAAATTACAATTTGCCGGTCGAGTTGACACGCATTCCATTTGTGGAAAGCTCTTTCAACAAACACGCAAAATCTAAAGTGGGTGCTTCAGGTATCTGGCAATTTATGGGTGGCACTGGCCGTAAATTCATGGTTGTGACAGACAATATCGATGAAAGACACTCTCCGTTTAAAGCGACTGTCGCTGCCGCCCAATTGCTTAAAGAAAACCACATGATCTTAAAGCGCTCATGGCCTTTGGCGATCACGGCGTGGAATCACGGTCCTCCGGGAATCCGCAAAGGTATGGCTAAAGCTAAATCACAAGATCTGGGCGAGATTATCGCTAAATACAGGACAAAATCATTCGACTTTGCCTCTTCAAATTTCTATTCAGAATTTTTGGCAGCCTTGTTCGCTGAGAAATATCATGAAGAAGCGTTCAAAGATTTGAACTACTCTGAAAAGTTGAATCTGCATACAGTGAAGCTTTCCAGAAGCATCAACGCCAAAGATCTTTTGCGCAGAAGCAAACTTACTGAAGACAATTTTGTGATGTTTAATCCAGATTTGAAAAAAGCTGTAAAGATAAACGCGCAAGTTCCATCGGGATTTACTTTGATGTTGGATGATGACTCTCGTGATCTTCTAAAAGGAATCGTTGCTCAAGCGACCCTGGGTAAGAAACGTAAAGTTCCTAAAGCGAAAACGGCTTCAAGCGAAGTTTCCTTGAGCGAACCAGTAGCTCGCGATCTTTAATCGCGAGCCTTCTATAACAGTCCTAGATATCATTCGGTCCAACCAGAGAAATGATCTCTGGTTGCGAAAAGATCTTTTGAGCTAACTTCTGAATATCTTCAGGCGTAATCGCAAAATACTTATCTGCGACATCCAGGCTTTCACGATAGTCCAATCCGTAAATGTCATCGAATAAAATAGCATTACAGATCGTGCCTTTGCGTTGCAATTCGATGTCATGGCGACCTATCAAGTATCTTTGCGCACGCGTCAGCTCTTCCTCGCCAACTTTAACTTCAGCCAGCTTATTGAATTCTGCTTTTAACATCTGAATGGACTTTTGCGCCTTCTCTGGAGAACAACCAATATATCCACCAAAGTAGCCGCCTTCAATTCCTTCCATGTGCATCGGTGAAACTGAATACGCCAATGAGTTCTTATCACGAAGCTCCAAGAACAAACGACCACCTTGGCCACTTAAAATCGACTGAATGATTTCTAGAGTGTATCTTTCGGGACTTTTCAAAGTCAGACCCTGATATCCCACGATGATGTGGCTTTGTTCTTTTTTTAGTTCGTGAAAGACATGACGGTTCTCAGTCACTTTGGTGATCGGAAAATGATTTTCAATTTTCTTCCCAGCCGGTAAAGCCGCTGTCACTTCTTCAAAAGCTTTCACCCATTTTTTCGCATCGACATCACCAACCACACACAAAGTAAGATTTTTTGCGTGAGCTACGTCGTTATAGTATTTACGAAGCGATGCCTGGCTGATGGCAGAGATGGATTTATCATCACCCAACAGATCACGAGAATAAGGGTGATTTTTAAACACTTCTTTCATGAAATTCATCACACAGATCTGTGATGGATTGTCATTACGAGACTTCACTTGATTCTTCTGCACCACTTTTTCACGTTCCAAGATGCCTTCAGGGAATTGTGGGTTCAGCAATGAATCAGTATAGATCTCAAGCATCTTGTCTTCGAATGGGGAAAGATAGTCCATCGACATACCGACAGAGTTTCTGCCGCCGAATGCACCAATCCCCGCAGCTAACTCGTCCACACGGTGATTGATATCATCCTCTGTGAACTTTTTAGAGCCAGACAGCCAGTTTCTTGAAAACAGCTCTGTCAATCCGTTCGTAGTTCCGTCTTCCATACGGGCGCCGCCCAGGAAGGCTGCTTTCATGGAAACGTAAGGAGTGTCTTTTTGTTCACGGATCAACAGTGTTGCCCCCGATTTCAAAGTAATTCTTTGAGTTTCTGGAGTGTGCTTAACTGCCTCGGTGTTGATCGAGAATTTTTTAGGAACAAACTTCGCTGGCTTCGCCTTAGACGGTTTAGTTTCAGCCAAAGATTTCTTTAAATTCTTAGCAAAAGTTTTCAAAGACTTCTCGGCGACCTTTTTATCCATGTTCGTCATAAGCGACAAACTAAAGGCATCTGCTTTAAAGTATTTCTTCGCGGCCTTTTGAATGTCTTCTGGCTTAAGCGAATACACTTGTTTCATGTATTTACGATAGTGATCGTGATCACCATAGTAAAACTCATCGCCTCCGGCTTTTCTCGCAATGTTATCCACAGTCTCCATGGAATAAACTTCGTGGCTGGCAAAATTAGTGATCGCCTTTTGCATTTCCATTGGCGAAGGTGGTTCGTGAATAATACGAGTCAGTTCCGGAATCATCGCTGACAGTGCTTTATCAAGATTTTCTTGTTCAAGGTTAAAGGAAACCGCAAACAAACCATCATCCGGCATTGAATAACTAAAAGTTCCGACGGAGTTTGTTAATGGCTCTCTGATGCGCAAAGTTTGCATCAAGCGAGAAGAATCTCCTTGACCCAAGATCGCTGCCAAAACTTCAAGGGCCGCAATGTCTTTGTGCTTAACGTTGGGAATTCTCCAGCTTAAGTATCCAGTCGTCGTTTCAAACTTTGCCTGTTCAATCTTAATACGAATGCTTTTTTGCGCGGGCTCTTTGGTATGCGATGTCTTACGCAATTTAAACGGCTCAAAGCCGCCGAACATTTTTTCAACCTTTGTCTTCATTTCCTTGGATTCGAAATCGCCGGCAATAACCAGGAACATGTTCGAAGGAACATATCGACTTTGATAGTATTCACGAATCTTTTTCGCGCTGACTTTTTTAACGACTTTGTCATAGCCAATGACTGGAGTACCGTAAGGGTGCTTACGGAAAATATTTGAAAATAAAAGCTGACTTGATCTGCGGCCCGGGCTGTCTTGACCACGTTTGATTTCCTCGATCACCACTTCGCGTTCGTTATCGATTTCTTGGGGATCAAATGTCGGATACCCCATCATCTCGCTGATCACATCCATCGCGACATCAGTGAATTGTTTTGAAATCGTTACGTAAAAGACCGTTTGGTCAAATGACGTATAGGCGTTCAACTCCCCGCCGGATCCCTCAACTGTTGAAGCGATTTCGCCCACTTTGTATTTACGAGTCCCTTTGAAAACCAAGTGCTCGATAAAGTGAGAAATCCCCTCTTCGCCTTTTTTCTCGTCGGCGGAGCCTGTTTTCACCCACATTTGAACTGAGACCACAGGGGACTTATGACTCTCTAATAAAAGGACTTTTAGACCGTTTTTTAGTTGAAATTTTTTAGACATACTCTAGATAACTCCCATGGCTTTTGGCGTTTACGTTCACATTCCCTACTGTATTCAGCGCTGCACATATTGTGACTTCGCGACTTATGAGCAAAGTAAGATTTTGCCTCCGGATCAGTACGTCCAATTGCTGTTTGAGGAGATTCGCCAAAAGCATCGCTATTATCAGCCTCAAAAGTTAGACACACTTTACTTCGGTGGTGGAACACCCAGTTTGATCCCAGCTCATCTTATTGTAGCCGTCATAAAAGAGTTGGGTAGATATGGCTATACAACTGGACCCGAAACCGAAATCACCATCGAGATCAATCCGGCGACCGTCGACAAAGATAAACTGAAAATGTACATCGACCACGGAGTGAATCGTTTTAGTGTCGGTGCTCAAACTTTTGATGATCGCTTGTTGAAAATGGTTCACCGCGAACACTCCGCAAAACAAACGCTTGAGACCCTGGACCTTTTGCGGGCACACAATCTGAATTTCAGCTTCGACATCTTGTTTGCGTTGCCGTCTCAGACTCTTGAAGGCTTAAAAAACGATGTGCGTATCGCAGTTGAACAAGGTGCAAAACATATTAGCCCCTATTGTTTGACAGTTCCTGATGGTCATCCACTTTCCAAAGGCCGTGCGCTTGAGGATGAACAAGTCGATATGTTTGATTTTATCGCGAGCGAATTAACAGGTCGCGGTTTTCAACAATATGAAATTTCTAATTTCGCAATCCCCGGTTATGAATCCCGTCACAACATGTTGTACTGGATTGATCAGCCCTATTGGAGTTTGGGACTAAGTTCTCATTCGTATTCCAAAGAATCCCCATGGGGCACGCGTTATTGGAATTTGAATTCCATTGGCGAATACAAGAAGCAGATTCTGGAGCACGAGGGCAAAGAATTTACTTCGCCGTCTCAACATTTGCCTGACTCCCAAGTCGAGGCCCTGGAAATGCATCAAGCCCTCACGGACTTTTGTCATACTTCGATGCGTTTGATGCGTGGCCTCAATGAGCGCGAGCTTCAGGAGAAATTCCCTGTCGCAGTTTATCATCAAGTATCCAGTATTATGAGCAAACTAATGGGCAATGGCTGGGTTCAAGCTGACCAGGGGCACTGGTCCTTAACACGAGAAGGCCTTGTTATTAGTAACAAAGTTTTCCAAGAGCTAACCTTCTTAAAAGAAGATGTCTAGGTTCCAAAAATCTGCTCCCACCGTAATTGACAATATCTAATGAATACACAATCTTAAGTATTGCGAAAGGATCCCTCATGTCAGAAGAAAACAACTCTCAAAATTCTAATCCTGCGGCATCATCTGAAAATTTCGATGTCTCTTCTGAAATTCAAAAACTTCAAGAACAGGCAGAGAAGTATAAAAACGATTTTTTATACCTGCGCGCAGAATTTGAAAACTACAAGCGTAACGCAATCAAAGAACGTTCAGAGTTAATGAAGTACGGTGGCGAGCGCTTCATCCGTGATCTTTTGGATATCGTTGATAATTTCGATCGCGCTCTGCAAGTGAATGTAACCGCAGAAAATCTTAACACTTTCAAACAAGGTGTTGAGATGACGGCCTCTGAACTTAAAAATCTTTTGGTTAAGCACTCGGTGACGGAAATCCCTTCAGAAGGCGCACCTTTTGATCCAAACATTCACGAAGCCCTTAGTGCCGAAGCTACTGACAAAGTCGCTCCCGGCCATGTGGCTCGCGTGTTTAAAAAACCTTACAAATTGCACGACAAGGTGATTCGCACAGGCCAAGTGGTTGTCGCGAAGAAACCAGAATAAGAGGCTTTGATTGTCTAAGAAGGACTACTACTCCCTTTTAAATGTTTCGCGTACAGCGACTGCGGACGAGATTAAGAAATCTTTCCGCAAGCTTGCGATGCAGTATCATCCGGATAAAAATCCTGGGGATAAAAAGGCTGAGGAGAAATTCAAGGAACTCAGCGAAGCATACGAAGTTTTAAGCGATACTAAAAAACGCGAAATGTATGATCAGTTTGGCCACGCCGGCCCAGGTTTTGGGGGCGGCGGCGGAGCTGGTGGACCATTCGGTGGCGCCGGAGGATTCGGCGGTTTCGGCAACAGTGGCGGCTTTGGCGGCGCTGGTGGTGGAGCCGGTGGAGATCCCTTCCAAGATATCTTTGGCGATGTCTTTGGAGACATTTTCGGTGGCGCCCGTGGTGGTCCTGGAGCAGGTGCGCGCACGCGCCGCCCACAAAAAGGCACAGATCTGCGCTATACTTTGAATGTTACGTTCGAAGAGGCTGCCGTCGGCACGGAAAAAGTAATTAGTTTCATGCGCCAACGTGGCAACAAAGAAGAATCCGCAAAATTGTCTGTTAACGTCCCTGCCGGTGTGAAAGAAGGCCAACGCCTTAAACTTTCTGGCGAGGGCGATGCTGCTGGCGGAAGCGCCGGTGATTTGTATGTGATTATCGCCGTTCAAGAGCACCCTTTGTTTAAGCGTGCTGAAAACGATGTGACTCTGGATTTGCCAATCACTTATACCGACGCAATTTTGGGAACTAATATTGAAGTTCCGACTTTGACGGGCAAAGCGATGATTCGCATTCCACCAGGGACTCACTCGGGTCAGAATTTCCGTCTTAAAGGAAAAGGCTTCCCAAAAATTGGCGGTTTTGGCACGGGAGATATGATGGTGCGAATTTTAGTCGACACTCCTCACAATCTTTCTAGCCGACAAAAAGAATTAATTGAAGAATTGGCTAAGTCCGGGGAAGCAACACCTATGGTGAAGGCTTTCCACGAAAAAGTATCTCATTTGATGAGGAATAGAAAATGACATCGAAGCTCGCTCTGATTTTCTCCGCACTTGTAATGGCTTCTTGTACGACAACCACGACGAAGAAAACGGAGATCAAGCAAGCTCCGGTCGCGACTAAAACTAACGGGAAAAAAGGCAAAGGCATGTCAGGGCTGGCTGCAAAGCCCCCTCCCGAGCCAGTTCCCGCTCCGCAAATTCCTGCACCAGTAGTAAATGATCCGATGGCGGCTCTTAAGAATTTGGTCGTGCTATCTGTTCAAGCTCCTACGAAACAAGAACAAGATGTTTATCGCCTGAAAGCGATTGAAGATGTTGAAAACCGTCTGAATGAAAAACAACTCGAAGAAGTGGCAGATAATTCTGACTACGGATTCTTGCGTGGTCATGCGATGTCTCGCCTGGCTGATAAAGCCTTAGATGAGCGCGATATCTATAAAGCTAAAAAATATTATTCAGGTGTGATTGATTATTTGCCGGAAAGTGATCTTGCTGCCCGCGCTAAAGATATTTTGTCACAGCTTGAGGCCGCAAAAACAGTGCAATCAAAAACTATTGGGGTGGTACTTCCTTTAAGTGGAAAAAATGCGCCCGTCGGTCAACGTGCCCTTCGTGGCCTGGAAATGGGCCTGGGCCTTCACGTTCCGGGTTCAGGGTTTAAGCTTGCGGTAATGGACAGTGAGGGTAATCCCGACTCTGCTCGCCGTGGTGTTGAGCGTTTAGTCAAAGAAGACAATGTTATTGCCGTTGTCGGTAGCTTACTTAGTAAGACGGCACCCGCAGTGGCGGCGAAATCTGACGAGCTGGGCGTTCCAAGCATCGCACTTTCTCAACGTTCAGGATTAACAGAGATTGGGCCTTCAGTTTTCAGAAACTCCCTGACCAGTGAAATGCAAGTTCGTCAGCTGGTTAGAACGGCGATGGATGATCTGGGCATGAAAAAGTTCGCCGTACTTTATCCGAACGATCAGTATGGAGTCGAATTCACAAATATCTTTTGGGATGAAGTATTGGCTCGTGGCGGGCAAATTACGGCGATCCAAACTTATTCCACTAAAGAAACTGATTTCCGTCTGGTCGTACAACGCCTAGTGGGCACGTATTATGGTGAAGGTCGTCAAGATGAGTTCAATTTGCGCCTGAAAGATTTGAAACATTCCGACAGAAAACGTTCTGTCCGTAAAGATAACACTGAGAACGTTCTCCCGCCGGTAACGGATTTTGATGCGATCTTTATTCCCGATAGCGCTAAGGCTATGGGTCAAATTGCTGCGATGCTCGCATTTAACGACGTGCGTGGTGTAAAGCTGATGGGCACAAACTTGTGGAACACGGCGGGTGTTGCAAAGCGTGCTGGTAACTTTGCGAACAACTTGATGTTCGTGGACTCTATGGCTCCGACTTCGCAGGAACAATCTCGCTTTCTAACTGAATATAAAAATCTTTACGGCGAAGCACCGACGCTGATTGAAGTTCAGGCGTATGATGCAGGTTTGATTTTGCGTCAATTGGTGGCCTCAGGAGCCGATTCTAGAGAGGCTTTGACAGCTAAGCTCCTAGGGTTAAAGAAGTTCCCAGGATCCCTTGGCACGCTTTCTATGAGCTCTGAGCGCGAGATCGAACGCCCTGTGGTTTCCCTTACCGTGGAAAAAGGTGAAATTGCACCCCTCCGCGTTCGCCAATAGGCGCTATAAAAATATTTAATGACCTTTTTTTAACCGGCCCCCTCCCCTTCCTCGTCTAAGGAACACAAAGCGGCAAGCAAGTCGCTAATCCTAAAGAAGGGGGCTGTTATGAAGACGCAGATTACAGAAACAATCGTTACCGAGTGCCGTAGAAAACTAATTCTGACAAAACAAGATATTCTGAATCGTATCAGAGCAGCCCAATCCGCTTTCGTTCACGCAGAAAAGTCTGGCGACGAAGGAGATGTGTCAGCAGCACACATCGAGGAACACACTTTTTTAGTTTCACAAGAGCGCATGAGAAACCAACTACTCGAGATCGAGATGGCCCTGGGCAGAATAGAGACCGGCACTTTCGGTATGTGTGAAGAAACCGAAGAGCCCATCGAAGCTGAAAGACTTCTTGCGATCCCTTGGACTCGTCTCAGCATTGAAGGTGCGGAAATGCGCGAAGCAGTAGGCAGAAAGTTTGCACGCTAGAAAAAATCTGTTTCACTTTCTGTTTCTGTTTCACTTTCTGTCTCGACACTTTTCCTCTGACAGCTATGCAGCAAAGCAGTGCTTACTAATTCGTCACGCACTGCTTTTTCCGTGACACTTTTCTTATCCCCCGTAATAACGAGCAAGATTTTCGGCGATGATCATCATATCGGGGGGTGAGATGAACGCAACCGAACTAAGTACAACAGAACTAGAAAACTTGAAGGACTCGTTGCTTTTTCAAAAAGGCTCGATCCTAAACAAGTCACACGAATTCATTGCAGAGCAATCCAGCATCAGTGGTGCTGGTGATGAAGCAGAAGTTGCTTCTCAAGATGTTGCGAACAACATCTCTATTCATCTGCATGAAAGAGACCGCACAGCACTCTATGCAATCGAACGTGCACTGGGAAAAATTGCTGAGGGGACTTACGGCCAGTGCGAATCTTGCGGGGAGCTGATTGGCGCCCGCAGACTTCAGGCCAGACCTTTCACAGCCCTTTGTATTGAATGCATGGAAGAACAAGAAGCGCTCTCTCACTGACACGGATGTCAGTCTAATTTTTCACATTTCTATTCAAGCTATTTTCACCACGCTCCGAAAAGTCTCATACATGAAACATTTCCCGCATCAACGCGGAGGAGCGGTATGAGTTTTGACGATAAAGTTCTAGAAATCCCACAGACACTTCCAATGCTACCTGTGAGAGACATCGTTGTTTTCCCCTACATGATTATTCCTTTGTTTGTAGGTCGTGATTCTTCAATCCGTTCTGTTGAAGAAGCTTTGGCAAAAAATCGCCTTATCTTCCTGGCTTCACAAAAAGATATCTCTGAAGAAAATCCAACTCCAGATTCTATCTACACAGTAGGTACAATCGCGATGATCATGAGAATGCGTAAGCTTTCTGATGGTCGCGTAAAAATCCTGATTCAAGGTGTGGCTAAGGGTCGAGTTAAAAACTACTCTAAGACTTCTCCTTCTTTCGAAGTTGCAGTTGAAAAAATCGAAGAAATTCCAAATCAAAAATCCGTTGTTGAAAACGAAGGTTTGATCAGAACTGCGAAAGAACACATCGAGCGCATCATTGCGATGGGCCGCCCTCTTTCTCCAGACATCTTGTTGGTACTTGACGATGTCACTGATCCAGGTCGCATTGCTGACTTGATCGCTTCCAACTTAGGCATCAAAGTTCAAGACGCTCAAAAAGTTCTTGAGACTCATGATTCTACTGAAAGACTTAAAATCGTTACTGAGATCTTGGCTGCTGAGCTTGAAGTTATGCAAACTCAACAGAAAAATCGTCCAAACCAAAAAGACGATGCTAACAAATCTCAACGTGAATACTTCTTGCGCGAGCAAATGAAGGCTATAAAGAATGAGTTGGGCGAGCAAGATTCTAAATCTGAAGAGATGGACGAGTTGCGTGACAAACTGACAAATGCCGGTATGCCTCCTCATGTAGAACAAGAAGCTATGAAACAATTGGGTCGTTTGGAGCGTATGCATCCAGATGCATCTGAAGCTACAATGGTTCGTACATACCTTGACTGGATGGCGGATCTTCCTTGGAGCAAAAAATCTGAAGATCATATCGATCTTAAGCGCTCTAAAGAAATTCTTGATGAAGATCACTACGAGCTTGAAAAAGCAAAAGACCGCGTGATGGAATTCCTTGCGGTTCGCAAGTTGAAACCAGACCTTAAAGGACCAATCTTGTGCTTTGGTGGTCCTCCAGGTGTAGGTAAAACATCTCTTGGTAAATCTATCGCTCGTGCGATGGGCCGTGAATACTTCCGTATCGCTTTGGGCGGCGTGAAAGATGAAGCGGAAATCCGTGGTCACCGCCGTACTTATGTAGGTGCGATGCCAGGTAAAATTATCCAAGCTCTTCGCCAAGCGAAAACAAACAATCCAGTTATCGTACTAGATGAAGTTGATAAATTGGGTTCTGATTTCCGCGGTGACCCTTCAGCAGCAATGCTTGAGGTTTTGGATCCAGAACAAAATGCTACTTTCCGTGATAACTATTTGAATGTGGATTTCGACCTTTCAAACGTGTTGTTCATCGCTACTGCTAACGTGTTGGAAAATATCCCACCAGCATTGCGTGACCGTATGGAAATCTTGAATATCCCTGGTTACACAGAGAACGATAAACTTTTGATCACTAAAAAACATTTGATCAGAAGACAAATCGAAGCAAACGGTATCACTCCAGAGAACATCAGTTTCACTGATGATGGTATCAAATACCTTATCGCTGGCTACACTCGCGAAGCAGGTCTTCGTAACCTGGAACGCGAAGTAGGTTCAGTTTGCCGTAAAGTTGCGAAGATGGTGGTAATGGGCGAAAAGAACTTCGTAGAAGTAAATGCTACGACTGTTCCGGAAATCCTTGGTCCTCCACGCTTCCAACGCGACGACAAAATCGCTGACTCTCAAGTTGGTGTGGTGCAAGGTCTTGCATGGACACAAGCTGGTGGTGAAGTGTTGACTGTTGAAGCATTAAAAATGAAAGGTAAAGGACATCTTTCGCTTACGGGCCAACTTGGCGACGTGATGAAAGAATCTGCTCACGCAGCAATGTCTTACGCTCGTGCTCACATGGAAGAATTGAACATTCCTGAAGACTTCTTTGAAAAGTACGATATCCATATCCACTTGCCAGCGGGCGCTATCCCTAAAGATGGTCCTTCTGCAGGTATCACGCTTACAACTGCGCTTGTAAGTTTGATGACAGGTACTCCAGTTCGCCATGACCTGGCAATGACTGGTGAAGTGACTCTACAAGGTCGCGTACTTCCTGTCGGTGGTATCAGAGAGAAATGTCTTGCGGCTTTGAATCTTGGTATCACAAATATCATCATTCCAATGGCTTGTAAGAAAGACTTGGCTGATATTCCAAAAGTATTTAGAGACAATATCAACTTCATCTTCGCCGAGAATCTTGATGAAGTGTTCGCAGTAGCTTTCGACAAAGACGCTGCAACACAAACTAAGAAGACTGGCGTTAAGAAAGAAGCTAAGAAAACTAAATCTTTGGCTGCGTAATCCGTCGCCAAAGTACATCGCCCCTCCCAAGATGAGATGTAATGAGAAAGGACTGAGAAATCAGTCCTTTCTCTATTTCCGAATAAACAAGTATAAATCCAACCGGGGTCTAGCTCCCCATATGTCCAAGATCATATTTCAAGGTTTAAAACAGGTGTAAAATTAAGTTATGCACCGGAGGATTTATGAAACTCTCTACTAACATCGGTAACAAAGAACGTGTCGTTCGTATCATCGTGGGTCTTGCGATTGCTTCACTTGCATTCTGGGGTCCCGCAAACATGTGGTTTTTGCTTGGTCTGATTCCAGTTATGACAGGGGTTGTTGGATGGTGTCCTCCCTATCAACTTCTTCATATCAATACGAAGTCAAAAAGCGCTCATCAGTGATTTAATTTTTTATTCTCTAAAGAATTAGTTTTCTGAGAGGCTCTTTTATCTGTTAGCATTTGGATATGCGTCTTGTTTCATCCATCTTGCTAGCAGCCCTGTTCATTCAACCTACTTTCGCTTTCGCCAAGAAGAATAGGAATCAGCGAACATTTTTATCAGGCGTGGTCGAACAATGTCATGACGGAGATACTTGTCGCGTACGAGTCAAAGGCAAGATCGCCAAAATTCGCTTTGCCGGCATTGACTGCCCTGAACTTTCTCAAAAGTACGGAAAACAGGCCCGCAACTTCACTGAATCAATCGTTAAAGGAAAGCAGGTCGATCTTGAATGCGATGGCAAATCTTTTGATCGCCTGACTTGTGTAGTATTCGTCGGCGACAAGAATGTAAATTTGATGATCGTGCAACATGGTTGGGCTTACGACTCTACCAAGTACTCGAAAGGCAGATATCTGGCTTCTGTGGATGAAGCAAAATCTCAACGCTTAGGAATTTGGGCAGATAAGAATCTGACTAGTCCCTATTGTTACCGCCATAAGACGAATAAGAAATGTGCCCTTGATCAAAGCTATATGCCTTAGATTCTTCAAAGATTTCTTCGATCTCTCCGGCCTCATCAAACACGATAATTTGTGCATCCAGCTCCGCCACACAGGACTGGACAACATTTTTTGGTGCATACAGCCCAATTTTCGCCAGGGCATTTGCCGTTACACTAGAATCTGCAATCACAGAAATTGTGTGACGCCCACTGATTCCGTGTCTTAGGGGGTGCAAATACAGCGTCGCCGACTCGGGGTCGTATAAATTCCCACGAGACTCTGTTGTCGCAATTGCATCCTTAAACAATCCCAGCTCTTTTTCGATGTCGGCGTTACTCATGCGCACGTGAATAGACCTCTTGGGACAGTTAAAAAAGCGAATCCCCTCCGCCAGATGAACCATCCCCATCAGACCTGGATGCTTGGACTTTAAGAAACTCACGGCTTGATCGATGATGTAACCTCGAATCAGGCTCTTTAAATCCAAGTTCTTAGATTCTTCACGAAAGGGTTCAAAATAGCCTTCTGATAGAGTGCTGATATCCAAGGCTTTCTCCAAAACTTCCGCCACCGGTTTACTCATTTCGAATGAGTCATCACCCTCAACGGTTAGTATTCGGCATATTTCAGATTGGGGATCATCAAGGTTTAGGGTGCCTTCAATTTCAGCAAGCTTTTGCAAAGTCGAAGTTAAAAGAGCTTCGTGGCTTCCCGTTGAAAAGAGATTAATTTGAATAAAGTCGCCAAGCATTGGACGACCCGCCTGGGCAGTGATTTCAAGTTGGTTTTCCATATGCCTTAACGTTAAAAGCAAAAAACCCCGGGTGACATCATCAACCGGGGTTCTTGTAAGATAACATTTTAAAGGCGGCTTATTGTTTGAAGCCTTTAAGGCGGTCGTTTTCGGATTCCAAAACTCGAACCAGAGTTTTAAGGTCCGTAACTTCATCCTTCAATTGGAAGATCTGCTCTTCCTTTTCTTGAAGGATCTGCGTGTAAGCTTTTTTTAATTCGTTCAAAAGCTTATTTGCGGCGGTAAGGATCGGCTCATCCTTATTTACTTTAACCGTCTTTTCAGCAAGGTCCTGAGCCTTCACTTCGTCCTTTGAAGAAGCCATTTCCGTTCCTTCTTTCATCATTCCTTGATGAGCACCCACCAAAGCAAGGTTTTCGCTTTCTTGGGAGGGGCGATGTACTCTTTGATGGGTACCCATCGGTTCATCCATGATGAAGTACTTGCCGTCTTCAAATCGGAATCGAATGTCGTCAGCTTTGATTCTTCGGCGGAGAGTACTCACACTAATTCTGTATTTAGTGGAGTAGTCCATTAGCGGTAGCCAAGAACCATTCATCTCAACGTTCATTCGATCCCCTTTTACTCACCCTGAGCGAACTCAAAGTGCAAGTAGCTAGCTTTTCGGAAATGGTGGTCGCCTACTCAGCTTGCGTAATCAACCCTATCACAGGACTTCAGTCTGTCAAAGATAGTGTGACTACTTACTCAAATTCAACAAAAAACAGGACCTTGATCTGGCTATTCAGCGACTAGTCAGGGTTTTAAGCTAGACCAACGTCTGACCAACCTTGCCCTCCACCACCTGAGATCACATACTTATGCATAGATATGCGCATAAAAGAGAAAAAGAAAATTGCATTGGTCTTAAGTGGTGGCGGCATTAAAGCAGCAGCTTTCCACATTGGCGTTTGCATGGCTCTCCAAGAAAAGGGATTTAAGTTTGCCGGCGGAACCAAAGAGATGGTGCGTCAGAACTTCGATGAAAACGATCCGATGACCATTCGTTGTTACGTAGGGTCCAGTGCGGGTGCTTTCGTAGCCTCGATTTTGGGGGCTGGCTATCCAATAGAATCTTTGGTTAATGCCTTTCAAGTGGGCTCCGGTAACAACCCGACATTCGATAAATCGGATCTTCGTTATTTAAAGCCGATCTCGTACCGCAATATCTTTAATTTGAATTCCAGCGGTTTGCTTCGTTTCATACCCCGAGCCTTATTGGATAAAACCATCGTTAAGGGTGGTGTGGAGTCCTTAATTAAGAACGGGTTGAAACTAAATGGTCTATTTTCAACCAGCGGGATCGAAAGCTACTTACGGAAAGATGTCCTTTTGGATAATGACTTTGCCCGTTTAGGTGTGGATTTGTTCGTTATCGGCACACAGCTAAACCATACACGTAAGGCTATCTTCGGGAATTTCCCCGAGTCTTTTAAAACTCCGAACCATATGTACATCAACCACGCCTCGATCAGTACGGCGGTGGCGGCATCGACTTCCTTGCCTCCAGTTTATGCACCTTATGGCATTAAGCGCCCCGAAGATAACAAAGAGATCTTCTTTTATGATGGCGAAATTCGTGACACGCTTTCCACTCACGTGGCGGCCGATCATGGGGCTGACCTGGTGATTTCTTCGTACTCCACTCAGCCTTATCATTATACGGAAGAGATGGGTTCTTTACATAAATATGGAATCCCCTTGATCTTGAATCAGGCATTATATCAGGTGATTCAGCAAAAGATCGCGAAGCACATTCAGGCTCAAAACGACATTAAGACGATTTACAACGCAGTTGATGGATACTTAAAGCAGATCAAACTGCCCGAAGATCAGCGCGAAAAGCTTTTGGGCATTATCCGCGACAAAGTCCATCACAGACCTGAGGTCGATTATATCTATATATCTCCACGGCCTCAGAATTATGAAATGTTCTTTGTGGACCATTTCAGTTTAAATCCTGAGATTTTAGCTCGTATCGTTCGCATTGGATTTAAATCAGGAATCAACGTTCTTCGTCAGCACGATATCTAAAGCGCTTCCCAGCCCGTTGATTCGCAAGCAACCATCATCAATAAGCGCCAACGATCAATAAGCTTGATCGCAGGGTCTATTTGAACGGCCTTTTCATCGGCGAGTTGCAATCCGGTGATCATACCCACTCCCGGATCATCACCGCGATAGAAGTAAGACAATAACGTATTGATGCTGGTGGCATCGATGACCGGGGCCGCCCCCCCAATTTTTTTCATCAGATTATTAACAAATACATCATTTGAAAGAATTTGCTCGCACGCTTGGATTTTGTAAGCTGCACGTAAAGTCGTCGCTGGTTGATTCATAGGAGCAACGATGGTTCCGTCACAATCAGCACCGCTGCTTACATCCAAAATTGGATTTCCGGAATCACACGGCAGACCAAATGTTCCCGTTCGCGCAACGATAGTGCTTACAAGAAGCTTTGAAAGCACGCGATTGTTACCAGCTGTATCTGCGATGGCAGGGTCTTTAAATGTATCCATTAATAAACTCTGAATCTGATAGCGATTTGCCAGCAGCGGGGCTTGAGTGCTTGGAGTTGGAACCGAGCCACCCGGGTGATCCACAGAAGTTCCTGATTCTATCGTATTACCAGTGAGTGAAGCTAATTCGAAATTATTCGAACCCATACAGTTTTGAAAAAACACACTGATTCCCATGAGCCCTGTTGCGACAAGTAGAGCTTTAGTAGATTTTGGGCTTTTCAAATTACCCTCCTACCAGTTTGCTTTTGCCGTAGTTATTCACGAAAACGCCATTGGAATCATTGAAAGTCACCAGTGGTGGTGCAGAGTTTTCCCAAGGATTGCTATTTAATCTCATCAATCCCACAAGACTTGAAGGCACCGCGGCCACACCCGGCATCGCTCCTTGCGAACCTTTATAACCTTCGATTTCAGCCGAAGTACCATTGGTACCATTGCCGGTTGTTCTCATTAGCAAATTTCCAGTTACATAAGGTCCGTTTTTAATCGCACCTGAGTAAATAGAAGTAACCATGTTGTTATAGCCATGTCCTGTTCCGCCTGTAGGCGCCACACTTCTGGCAAATTCACTGCTGACTTGAAGAACAGACTCGTTCCAAAGGTTCGCATTGGTGCCAATACGTTTATAAAGATTCAAGCGATCTTTGAATTCCAGAATGCCCGCAAGAATTCCAGAATAGAATCTGTTAGCGATCAACAAAGTTGATAAGCGTCCATTTGCTCCGTCCATATCAGAATCCATACGACTCATTGTTACGTTTTGAGCTACGCCCCCAATAGTTGTTGGGAAAAGCGCTGAATCCAGTCGGAAACCATTATGAAAAATACCGATATTATTTGAAAGATCGTTGCGCAAGACATACTCCGCAAGAGCGAACTGCTCTGGTAAATCTGCAAAGTGCATTCGCTTAACGACATCACGCATATCAGTTCCAGCCTGATAGACCGCGCTCACGCGCCCCAACGCCACACCGGTTTCAGAAAACGGATAACCATAAATTGCCTGACCTTTACCGTCCAAGTAGGCGTCATTGATCCCCGGAGTCGTCATCGCAACTGTTCCAAGCATCGCCGTTTTATAGCGAGTTACAGCTTCTTCCCAGAAACCTTCGATATCACCAAGTCCTGCTTTAATTTTCTTAGCAGCATTCTCAAGATTTTTATTCAAAGTATCGGAACCCACGCGATTTGATCGTGCGTAAGTTTTCATATAAGCCATCGCCGTGTCGTAAGCGGCCTGTTGGGAAGCTTTAAGATTAAACGACGTCGTCATCGAAGTTCCGACTTGGAAAGGTGACATCAATGACGTGGGATTTGCAGCGGTTTTGGTATAGGCTTTATTTGTCTTACTAGCGAAAAAGCTTCCGCTTGTTCCACTGACCATCACGCCAGCAAATAGATTCTCGGCCTGATCCGCCATCATCCCTTGTAAGCTTGGCAATCCAGTCACCGGAACCTGAACTAAAAGCGCGTTCACGTCGTGACCGTCAGACTTTGAGGCGAATCCGCGCATTACCATCATATTGTTCAAAATATCAGAGGCAGAGCGACTGCCTCCGTTGCCATTTGCGATCTTCGTTTGAAATAAATACGGAACCAGAACACCGTTATAGTTCATGGTTTTAAGTTCAGCCCCGGTCACAACTCCATTTGAGGAAGTAAATGCCGTTGCCAACCACTGATTGTTCATTGCTATTGTACCAATGTCCTCGCCCGAGCTTAGTTTGATCCAGTGATCAAATGCAAAACGAATTGGACCACCATTTAACCACAGGTTGACGTGATACCTTGTGCTGTCTTGACCGACTCCCAAAGTTTCAGCCCGTGCCTGTTGTACAAAACCGGCTACAATCTTAAATGCCAGGGAATCCATAATGCCCGGCAAACTTGCCAAACCAGCTGCACCCGTTAGACCTGTTCTTAAAAAACTTCGTCTATCCATTTGCTTCCCCTATTTGCCCGTATCTGAAAAGTTTGCTGATCGGTAGTAAGGCGACGAAATAATATTTTCGATCAACTTTTGTAGCGACTGATTACTGCGAAGTTGCTGTCCCAGATCTTCGATAAATCTGCGATCAGCTGCTTCACGCGTCGTTATCGCTTTATTTAAAACCGCATTTGCGGGATCAGAACGGTCATAAAGTGAGACGTTGATTCCCGTAAAATATTCGAAATACCGTTTGGCTGCACACTGATAGAAGTCGTTTGTGTTAGCCATCGCCTGACCCAAGCCTTCAATTCCACTAACACTTTGTTTAATCAATTGTCCGTCGGCATTCGATCTAAACATCAACACGCCGGTCGGCTGTTGCTTTTGAAAATCAGAAACAGTTTTTGAAGACCAGCCCGCTACTGAAGCAATACTTGGTTTGAATTTACCAATCATAATGCTTTTTGTATTAAGCGGCACACCGTTTCCTCTAATATCATCAACAGTCAATGATACGACCAAATTACGAGTGGTATAAGACGCCTGATCCATACTTGCGTGACAACGAATACAGCTTGAAGATTGTCTGAACGGCGCAACGGAGGCAGAGTCAACATACTGAAGGACATCTGCCTCTCTTAAAGATGGAAGTGTCAGACACAGCATGGATTCCATCGCTGTTTTTGACCATTTTCTAGGAAGTTTTAAGGCGCCATCAAAAATCTGACCTTGGGGCTGCCCACTATTCAATAAAAAGAAAGCACGAGAACCCAAGATCCCGCCACCTTGATTAGCATAAAAGTCCACGCTAGTTTCTGCGCCCGCACTCATAGCCGCGCCATTCGCGACCGCCGTACGACCCAGGTTGGGAATCGCATAATTCTGAAGTACAAACGATGATGCCGACTCATTAATAGATCTGATTGGGCCTTTGCCGGTCATAAACATTAGTGGAACCATTTGCATGCCGGGACTAACGATGCTTCCATCGGCATTCAAAAATGAAAGAGATCCGGTCTTTATTGCAGGATCATTAACTCGCTTGCCCTCCAAGCGTGTAGTGCCCGAAAGCACATTTCTATAATCATCACCCGTGAATAGATTGCGAGTAAGGAATAATGCTGGCTCTGACATATCGATAAATTTGTCAGTGTTGCTTTCAAACTCGGCGCGATAGCCTGTGATTTGCTCTTTGTTAGCAGTGGGAAACCATGTGCGATGAAATTGATAAAAATTATTTACGATGAGTGTGGCGCGCACATCGGTGTTTTTAAGATTGCCCGAGGCATCCATGTCAGCCAATTGAAGAAGGCTTTTGCAAGCAGCAACACCCGACTGTTTTCCCGCCACAACTTCTTTGTACAAGCTATCCGAGAACGGAACCGTCGTACCGGTAAGCTGAGAGTAGCAGCGAGCATAGATGGCTTTATCTGAAAGTGCGTGTGCATAGGGTCCAGCACTCAGCGCAAGCGCAAGTATAACCGTAGCCTTCATTTCTTCCCCCTGACCACTATCGTATCGGTTTCAAATATGATTCGGTCATAAGTTATTCAGAATCCGAATTCCTAAGTGTTCGGGGAAATTTGGAGTGACTCCGGAAAGATTCTACGAGGTGTAGAAACAAAAAAGGCCGCTATTACGCGGCCTTTTGCAATCTCAATATGAAACTGAATTAAAGTAAGCTTTTCTCAACTGCTGTAAATAGAGGTCCTGATACGAAGCCCAGGAACAAAATTGCGATAGCCATCACAACCACTGTCACTGTTGTTGCATTCAAAGAGTGTTCTGCAACGTCAGCTTGGCCTTCTTTCATGTACATAACTACAATTGGGCGCAAGTAGTAGTAAACGGAAATTACGGAGCTAATCATACCCCAAATTGCCAACCACATGAGGCCTTCACCGATAGCTGCATTGAACAGATAGAACTTACCAAAGAAACCCAAAGTTGGCGGAATACCTGTCAATGAAAGCAAGAACACAGTCAGGCAAAGTGCGATCATCGGTCTTTGTTTTGCCAAACCAGCAAGATCATCCACGTCTACGATATGATTTTCTGATTTTTCAAGCATGCTTGCAATTGCAAACGCTCCCAAAGTCATCAAGCCATAGCTTAGTAAATAAAAGATCACACCAGATGCACCGAAAGCCGCATCGTCACTTACACCCGCCGTAATTACACCCACTAAGATATATCCAGAGTGTGCAATCGAAGAGTAAGCAAGCATACGTTTCAAGTTGTTTTGCAGGATCGCTGCTGTGTTGCCCACGATCATCGTGATTACAGCCAACCATTGAAGCATATCAAACAAGTGCTCTGAACCAACCAATGAACGAGTCGCAATCACACGCAAGAAAGCTGCGAAGGAAACCGTCTTAACCGCAGTCGCCATGAAAGCTGTGTGCGGAGTCGGTGCACCTTGATAAACATCTGGAGTCCAGGCATGGAATGGAGCGATTGAAACTTTGAAGCAGAAGCCCAAAACCACAAACACCATACCGAACAAAAATAAGCGGCTTGTTTGAATCAAGTCAGCTGCATTTTCCATGAACGAAAGGATGTTCGTATTTCCAGTTGTACCAAAGATAAATGCCACACCGTAAAGGAACAACGCCGAAGCAAATGAACCCAGGATGAAGTACTTAAGAGCGGCTTCTTTAGAAAGTTTTTCTTCGTGGCTCATCGCGATCATCAGATACAATGCCAAAGACATCATTTCCAAACCGATGAAAACCATCAAAAGATCTACAGCAGAAACCAGAATCAACATACCCACCGCAGACGACATCGCCAGGAAGATCAGTTCAGAAAACTGTCTGCCCGTTGTCGCTGGGTTTTCGTACATCATGATCATCGCCGCACCAGCAGAAAGAAGCGCAATCACGCCCATCCACTGAGTAACACCATCAAAGATCAAGCCGTTGTTGAACGCTGTTTTGCCAGCACCACCGAAGACCACTAAAAGACCGACTGCCACTACGATACCACCCAATGCCTGGCAAAGAGTGATGATCGGGTTTTGTTCGCGATTTCCACGAAGAACTTTTGCAGTGATCGGCACCAAACTCGCAAGGAACAAAGCGATCATTGGTGAAACAAGAAGAATGTCACTAAGACCAATATTCATATTCATTATTTATCTCCTTGTGCTGCTGCTGTCGTTTGCTCCGTTGCCGGAGCAGTTGTCGTTGCAGTTGCTGCCGTAGTCGCAGGCGCACCAGGTTGATTAATTGTCAGATTGTAGCTGTTTTTGTTGTGTACCAAGTGATCCACGCTGGCTTTTGAGTAGTTCAAGAAGTTATTCGGGAACAGACCCATCCAGAAAACCATGATCACAAGAGGAACAAGAACCGCGATTTCGCGCGCATTCAAATCGTGAAGTGGATGATGTTCGTCTTTAACCAACTCACCTTGCTCACCAAAGAAAACGCGTTTAAACATCCACAACATGTACACGGCACCCAGAACCACACCTGTTACTGCAAAGTATGCAAAAACGGGTTGAGCCTGAAATGTACCCATCAGGATAAAGAACTCGCCCACGAAACCATTTGTCATCGGAACCGCAATCGAAGAAAGCGTGATGATAAAGAAGAAGATCGTGAACAATGGAAGAACCCCTGCCAAACCACCGTATTTAGTGATTTCACGAGAGTGAGTTCTTTCATAGATCATACCGATCAAGATGAACAGAGCACCCGTCGAGATACCGTGATTCAACATTTGGTACAAACCACCGTTCATACCGTAAGAGTTGAATGCAAACAGACCCAACAAGATGTAACCCATGTGCGATACTGAAGAGTACGCCACAAGTTTTTTCACGTCCGGCTGAACCATCGCTACCAAAGCACCATAGATGATTCCCACGGTACCGATCAACATGAACAACCAAGACCAGTATTCAGACGCCTCTGGGAACAACGGAATTACCCAGCGCATGAAGCCGTAAGTACCCATCTTAAGCATAACACCGGCAAGAATTACTGAACCAGGAGTTGGTGCTTCAACGTGGGCATCTGGCAACCAAGTATGAACGGGGAATGCCGGAACTTTGATCGCAAACGCCAAGGCGAACGCAAAGAACAGAAGTGTTTGAAGGCTGAAGAAAGTTCCACCCACAAACGGGATTTTCAATTTATAGAAATCGAGCAAGCTTGCACTCATTTGACCAGTCGTCTCTTGAGTCAGGTACATCATATAGATCATCGCAACAAGCATCATGACAGAGCCGGCGAAAGTATAGATGAAGAGCTTAACCGTTGCGTAAATTCTGCGAGATCCACCCCAGATACCAATCATGAAGTACATTGGGATCAGTGCAAGTTCCCAGAAGATATAGAAGAAGATCGCATCCATCGCCAAGAAAGTACCCAGCATTGCCGTTTGCAGGATGAACAAGCAAACGTGGAAGCCTTTGATTCTTTCAGTAACTGATGTCCAGCTAGCCAAAACAATAATCGGAGTTAAGAACGTCGTTAAAAGAACCAACCACAACGAGATACCATCGATCCCAAAGAAGTAGCTGATACCAAATCGCTCAATCCACATATATCGCTCAACCATTTGTAGGTTGGCGGTATTTGGGTCGAACTGTTGGAACAACGCCAATGAAACGATAAATTCGATCACCGCAAAACCCATCGCCAAAGGACGTAGAGTTTTAGCATTCGGCCAAACCGCGACAATCAAAGCAAACAAAAGAGGTAGAAAAACAATTGTACTTAGGATCATAGCTTACCCCAGGATCACATATGAAAGGACAACAACGACACCGAGTCCGATGTACATCGCGTATTGCTGCATATTTCCGGTTTGAAGCGAACGACCCAAAGAGCCCATTCCGCGAACCAAATCCCCTGCCCAGTATGTGCACTTATCGATGAAATTAACATCAACGTAGTACCACATGTTTTTACCCAGGTTTACCAAAGGATTAATGATTCCGCCGAAGTACGCTTCGTCCACGAAATATTTGTTATATACCAAGTTGTAAACTGGCTTGATGCTTTCAGCGATTTTCTTAGGAGTCTCTGGAGACTTCACATAGAACTGATAAGCAATTGAAGCCGAGATCACTGCCAAACCAACCGAGCAACCCATCAACACCCACTCAGTAGATGCATCGAAGTGACCCAAGTTAGGGATTTTGGTGATCATTGGATCCAACCAGTGCTCCCAAACATTAGGAATATGACCCAAATGTTCACCGATCACATGAGGGATACCGATCCAACCACCAATCACCGACAACACCGCAAGAACGATCAAAGGAATCGTCATCAATGCCGGAGATTCATGCGGATGAACGTGAGAAGGAACGCGTGATTTACCCCAGAACGTAAGAGCCATCAAACGGGTCATATAGAATGCTGTCAAAGTCGCACCCAAGGCACCCGCGGCCCACAAGATTGGAGAACCCATTGGAGAGAAGAATGAATAAGCCAAGATTTCGTCTTTAGAGAAGAAACCCGCGAATGGAGGCATACCGATAATCGCCAACCAACCCAAGAAGAACGTTACGTGAGTGATTGGAAGATATTTCTTAAGACCACCCATTTTCCGTATGTCTTGTTCCTCGTGCATCGCATGGATCACAGAACCAGAACCCAAGAACATCAGGGCTTTAAAGAATGCGTGAGTCATCAAGTGGAACATCGCCGCTCCGAAAGCACCCACACCGCAAGCTAGGAACATGTAACCAAGTTGAGATACTGTCGAGTAAGCCAAAACTTTCTTGATATCCCATTGGGTCATACCGATCGTCGCTGCAAGAACCGCCGTCGCCGCACCGATAACTGCAATCACCATCATTGTGTTTGGAGCTACGATGAACAAAGGATTCAAACGAACGATCATGTAAACACCGGCAGTAACCATCGTCGCCGCATGGATCAATGCGGAAACTGGAGTTGGACCAGCCATCGCGTCTGGAAGCCAAACGTACAATGGAATCTGTGCAGATTTACCAGTTGCACCGATGAACAGGAACAAAGTTCCCAATGTCACGGCACCCATCCAGGAAGCTTCAACAGTTGTTGGAGCCAAAGCGTTTAGTTCGTGGAAATTCAAAGTACCGAAAGTCATGAACAAAACAAACATACCCAACAAGAAAGCGGCGTCACCAACACGATTCGTGATGAAGGCTTTCATACCCGCTGCTGCTTTTTCTGCATCCGTGAACCAGAAACCGATTAGCAAGTACGAGCAAAGGCCCACACCTTCCCAACCAACGAACATCACTAGCAAGCTGTCACCAAGAACCAGCAACAACATGTTAAAGATGAACAGATTCAGGTATGCGAAGTATTTCGCAGCACCTTTATCGTGGTGCATGTAACCGATCGAAAACAAGTGGATCAAAGTACCAACGCCCGTGATCACAAGGACCATGATCGCGCTGATTTGATCGACTACGAAACCGGCATTTACTTTAAATTTATCAATCGCCATCCACTCAAAGAATGTCACAGCAATACGACGAGATTCTGCAGCCATACCTACAAGGTCTGTCACCAAAAGAACCGCGCTGATAAAAGAAATTGCCACTGCCAGAGTTGCAATAACACCTGCAACGTTTGCAGAGTGTTTTTTATAACGGAAACCGTTGATCAGAAAACCAACCAGCGGACTTAGGATAACAATGGCCATTAATACTGAATGATTCATTCGGCCTATCCTTTCAGATGCTCAAAGAAGCGAATATTCACTTCGTTAAAGCGTTTAAAGATCGAAACGGCCAACGCCAGACCCACAGCTGCTTCCGCCGCTGCGATTGTCATTACGAAGAACACCATGATGTGCCCTTCAAGATGGCCCATGTATTTAGAGAATGCGATGAACGTCAAATTTACTGAGTTCAACATAAGCTCGATGGACATCAAAAGTACGATCACGTTACGACGAAGAAGAACTCCCGCCATACCCATAACAAAAACAATCGATGCCAGGACAAGGTAGTGAGTCAGTCCAATGTTATTAATGAAATCAATGTTCATGAGTTCCACCTTTACTGCGAGAAAGTGCCACTGCGCCCACCGCGATCACCAAAAGAAGAACGCCAAGAGCCTCAAAGCCAAAGATATATTTAGAGAACAGAATCTGACCAAGTTGCTTAGTCGTCTCCATGCCCGTTCCAACAGTCACAGGGTTGTCTGTTGTTTTGAAAACCAATTGCTCAACTGTTTTATAAATTGAGGCAACGATCATTCCCAACAACAAGCCCACAGACATTATTTTCAAGATGCCCGAGAACTTGCCGCGCGTGAATGCCGACACATCCTGCTTCAAGTCGAAAAGCATGATAACCATCGTGAACAAAACCATCACGGCGCCGGCATAAACGATCAACTGAACACCTGCGATAAAGTAAGCGTTCAGAGTCACAAACAAAGCTGACATCGTGACCATCGTCATCGCCAGGC
Organism: Bdellovibrio sp. ZAP7; assembly: GCF_006874645.1. NCBI lineage: Bacteria > Pseudomonadati > Bdellovibrionota > Bdellovibrionia > Bdellovibrionales > Pseudobdellovibrionaceae > Bdellovibrio > Bdellovibrio sp. ZAP7. The sequence continues at coordinate 4,094,488 of NZ_CP030082.1, forward strand.
TTAATGCGGAATAAATAGGATTTTTCAATAGGATCACCATTAGGCCTGAAGCCAACAATGCGATCGCTAAAAACCAAAATAGAAAAGCGTCTGCTGTCACTTTTTAGCTCCTTACAATGATGCCGCGTAAATCACGAAAGCCGTGATGATGGTATTAGCCAATGCCCAAGGAAGCATTGTTTTCCAACCAAGATCCATCAATTGGTCGTAACGGAAACGTGGCAAAGTCCAACGAACCCAAATAAATGCCCACAAGAATAGGAAGAATTTTACGTTGAAAACAAGGAAGTGGATCAACGCCACCAAAGCCGAAGCCCAGTTTGCATTTGAAGTCACAGTCATTGCCCACTCACGTACCTGCTCAACGGAAACGTACGGAATACCGTAACCACCGAAGAAGAAGATCGCCATCAAACCAGAAGCGATCATCATGTGACCGTACTCGCCGATGAAGAACATGTTGAATTTAAAGCCGCCATACTCAGTATGGAAGCCCGCAACCAACTCAGACTCGCCCTCTGCCAAGTCGAATGGCAAACGGTTGGATTCTGCAAACGTCGCTGTGAAGAATAAAAGCGCGCCCAATGGTTGGAAGAAAATACCCCAATTTGGAAGGTACTGAGATGTGATCGTGTGACCCATGAATTGGAAGTGCAATGGACCTTGTTGCGCCAAAGTCATATCGCCCAAGTGGAAAGTTCCGTACATCATAATCACACCAACGATTGAAAGGCCCAAAGCCAATTCATAAGAAATCGTTTGTGCGGATGCACGAAGAGCACCCATCAAAGAGTACTTATTTCCTGAACCCCAACCTGCCATCAACATCGTGTAAGCAGCTAGAGAAGAAACGCCCAAGATGAAAACGATACCAACGCCAATATCATAACCTTGAACCAAGAATGTGTATGGCCCCCAGGTTTGACCGAACAATTCGAATGTCCCAACGGAAATTGGAGTCGACATAGGAATTGCCGAGAACGCCACCGCACCAGGAATCAACGCGAATACTGGAGCTGCATAGTACAACAACGGTTTTGCGGTTGAAGGAACGAAAGCTTCTTTTGTTAAGAACTTCACGGCATCGGCCAGCAATTGCATCAATCCCAAAGGACCCACGCGATTCGGACCAAGACGATTTTGAATGAAAGCAGAACCACGACGCTCAACCCATACAAGGATCGGCACGAGTTGAACCATCATCAAAAAGATAACAACGAGCTTAAGCCCGTTGACGATAATTTCGAATGAATCTTTACCCATTCCCATTGATTAATCCCATTCCAATGCTTTTGATTTAACTTCCCAGAACAAACCGAAAATGAAGACGGCCAAGAAGAAGATCATAGATCCAAATACAAATGCACCCTGGCCTGAAGCGATGAAATCACGGAAGGATATCGCCCATGGGTACATGAAGATGATTTCGATATCGAAAAGAATGAAAAGAATTGCTGTGAGATAAAACTTCACAGAAACTTTCGTATCTTTTTTATCTAGCGAAGGGAGACCACACTCGTAGGGCTCGTACTTAACCGGATGATAATGGACCTTTCCACCTGTCTTAATCGAAAGCCAGACTAGAAAACTGCCAAATAGCGCAATAAAAATGACGATGAAAATGATTCCACCGAGTGCCACAAACCCTCCAAAGTTGTCGTTATTATTTGGATTTCAATTAGTTATATATGTGGTGCCCCTGAAATCCAAGAAATATGAATGGAAACAAGGCGATAACCATGGCAACATGAGCGCACAAAATGAAAGCCGAAATGACTCATACAAGGCTCGAATCGATACTTGATCGCGCCTTCGAAACAACCCGCGGAAAAATTCAAGTGACCGGAGCTTCTTCTCCGCTCGCGTTGGCTTTCTTTTTGTCTCAGACTTACTCTAAAAAAATCAACGGCTTGCCGCACTTAGTTGTAGTTGGCAGTCAGGCAGAAGCACTGAAATTACAGCAACTCCTACAGTTCTTTGACCCACTTCGTCAGAGCACAGTTCTACCGGCATTTGATGTTTCCGCGTATTCAGGTCTCTATCCAAACACGAGATCTGCCGCGGATCGTGTGCGTTTTCTCGCGAAAGCACAGGCTGCAAAGGCCGGAGAAATCTTCATCGCATCACCTGACGCGCTGGTTCAGAAAACAATTCCGGTCAAAATTCTCAAAGAAAACTCGCGAACCCTGTCAGTTGGCGATGAGTTGCCGGAAGACATCGCCGATTATTTGAACTCTTTGGGGTATGTTTCCGCACCGATGGTTGAAGACAAGGGTCAGTATGCTTTACGTGGAGGTATCGTTGATATTTTCCCACCAAGCGAAGATGCACCCGTTCGTTTAGATTTATTCGGCGATCAAGTTGAAACTCTTCGCCACTTTAGCGTCGATGATCAGCGCAGCTCAGATGAAATCAAATCTTTCGTACTGACGCCCGCTCGCGAAATTCTATTCCGCGATGAAACTCATGAACGACTTTTGCAAAGAGTGCGCGCGAACATCGATGACCGCCCGGTTGAAAAAGCCGAGGCCGATGAAATGTTACGCTCGTTGGTTTTAAAGAATTCTTTTCCGGGAATCGAGTTCTTGTTGCCGTATTTTTACGGAGAGCCGGCAAGTCCTGTGGACCATTTTCCAAATCCCATCAATGTGTGGTTCCTGGATCCAGTAGAGATCTCCAGAAGTGCCGACGAAAACATGGCCGAGCTTAAAGCGGACTATGCGACGAGCTCAAGTCATGTGATTCGTCCTGACATGGATTTGTTGTTTCAAAATTTTGAAACCATTACTTATCCCGAAAACAGCCGTCAGATTTATTTCTCAACTTTAGAATACCTGGATGCCGACAATGCAGCAGAGGCTCATGTCGAGTATCGCACATCTCTGACTCAGGATTTTTCTAATCTTTCTAATTCTAATCCCGTCGGTTCTGAGTTGTGGCTTCAGGCTGCAACGAACAAACTTCATAAGTGGCGAGATGACGGCTACCGCATTTTCGTCAGCACCAAGAATCAATCCCACATTGATCGTCTGTCATTGATATTTGAAAAACTAGAACTGAAAGCCGTACGTTGTGGGCAGGATGAATATAAATGGGATACGTGGCTGCAAGATCAGGATTCAGACAAGCACCTTGTTCATATCGTAAGCCGCTATCTATCTGACAGCTTAAGACTTGACGAAGAGCGCGTGATCTTTCTACGCGATGAAGATTTTTACGGCAAGAAAATGCGCAGCCGTGAATCCACGGCCGCCCAAGACTTTCAAAAGCAGGCTAAGCGCCTGGCATTTGGTGATTTAAAACCCGGTGATTTAGTTGTTCACGTTAAACACGGTGTTGGGATCTATGAGGGTCTTAAGATCATGGCGATCGGCGGAGTGGAGTCTGAGTTCATTCAAGTCGGCTTTAAAGATAAGGATAAGCTTTATCTGCCTGTCTACCGCGTGGGACAGTTGCAAAAGTTCTCTGGAGCTGGTGCCACGACTGTTTTGGATAAACTAGGTGGAACTGCCTGGGAAAAAACCAAAGCAAAAGTTAAATCCCACGTTCGCGATATCGCCGCCGACCTGTTAGCACTTTATGCAAAACGTGCAGAGATGCACCGCCCACCATTTGATTTTAAAGAAAATGAAATTCAACTTTTCGAAAATGGCTTCCCTTACGAAGAAACTAATGATCAGTTGCGTGCCATCGGCGATATCCTGAGCGATTTAAAATCCACAAAGCCTATGGACCGCTTAGTCTGTGGCGACGTTGGATTTGGTAAAACGGAAGTCGCAATGCGGGCAGCTTTCTTTGCTGTCCAGGCTCGTCGTCAAGTCGCGATTCTTGCTCCTACAACCGTTCTGACTTTCCAACACTTTGAAACATTTAAAAAACGCTTTGAAGGCTGGCCTGTTGATATTCGCGTTCTGAACAGATTTATAACGCCGGCTGAATCAAAAAAAACAATTCAAGATATTAAGGACGGTAAAGTCGATATCATCGTAGGTACTCACAAGCTTTTAGGAAGCTCCATTGGATTTAAGGACTTGGGACTTCTAATTATCGATGAAGAGCAAAAGTTCGGCGTTACTCACAAAGAAAAAATCAAAAAAATTAAAACCAGTGTTGATACCCTCACGTTGTCGGCAACACCGATTCCCCGAACTTTAAATATGGCACTGGTTGGTATTCGGGATTTAAGTCTTATCAACACCGCACCAGTGGATCGTTTGCCGACTCGTACTTTTGTTACTAAGTTTGATGAAGAAACTATTCGCAAGGCGATTACTGCGGAGATTTCTCGCGGTGGCCAGGTTTACTTTATTCATAATCGTATCGAATCCATCTATGGGTTGGCTGACGAAATCAGAAGCATCGTCCCTGAGGCACGTATTAAAGTCGCCCACGGTCAGATGGAGGAGCACGAACTCGAAAAAGCGATGCTTTCATTCTTCCATCACGAGATTGACGTTTTAATTTGTACAGCGATCGTCGAATCCGGAATGGACGTACCGCGTGCAAATACAATGTTCATTGATTCCGCCCACATGTTTGGTTTGTCTCAGCTTTATCAATTGCGTGGTCGCGTGGGTCGTTCAAAAACCCGTGCCTATTGCTATTTAATGATGCCGCGAAACCGCAAGCTCGATAAAGAGCAACAAGAACGCTTAAAAATCATTCAAGAGAACACCGCTCTGGGCAGTGGTATTAAGATCGCGCAGTACGATTTAGAACTTCGCGGTTCCGGAAATATTCTGGGCGAGGAACAATCGGGGCACGTAAACTCTGTCGGTTATGAACTATATATGGATCTTTTAAATGAAGCCTTGGCCGAAGCTAAGGGTGAAAAAGTTGAAGATATGGAGCTTGATCCTGAAATCAATCTTAAGATCCCAGCTTTAATCCCTGATGCATATATCAAAGACATTCGCATCCGCTTGGGCTACTATAAGGCACTTGCCGAAATCACTTCTAATGAAGATCTCGATAGAATTGAAGAAGAACTGCGCGATCAGTTCGGACCAATCCCCGATCAAACATTGAATTTAATGGGTCTGATGCTCATTCGTCGTCAGTGTAAGGAACTTGGTGTTCGCGATATCAGCGCGGGTGTTACTTCGATCTCATTAGTATTCACCGAAAAAACAAAATTAGATCCAACACGTGTGATTCAATTGGCGATGAAGGAAGCAAAAAAATATTCCATCACTCCTGATAATCGCCTGAATATCAAAATGGCAAATATCTCGTGGTCAGCAGTTCACGAGGAAATGGAAAGACTTTTAAGTCTGATTTAGAATTCCATGCGCAGGCCGACGCCCCAAATCGGATCGGATTCCATGTTGGCATCTTCTTCTCCACCAGAAGCTAAATACTGAGTCATAAAGACATCGATGAAGGTATTTTCAAGGCCGTAGTTAAACGTCGCATTTTTTGCAGCGTCGTAGTCCATCCAATCAAGCTGCAGTAGCAAACCAAATGTGTAAGCATAACCCATCGGTGGACTTTCGCTTACCGTGTTAGTCGTGGACTTATCATTAAGGCTCATTTGATACATCGACATGCCGACATAAGGAGCCACATACGGTTCTTTCAAGATATTATCCAGCGTGAACTTCAAAGTTCCCATGTACTTCGTGATTTCCAAAGTACGCTTATCACCACTGCGATCGTCTTCGATACTCCCCATGCCTGCAGAAACACCTAATGCCAAAGAACCCAGCGCAAAGTTGTATTTATAATCCAAAGCTAAATTGAAAATAGGGATCGCTTCACCATTGAAAAGCTCTTGATATGTTTTTCCGTCGTTTAGGGAAACGAAGCTGCTAGGAACATAGTTTTCATACTCCAAACCGAAATAGATCCCGTGAGTTTCGCGGCGAGTTTTATAGTCCGCAAGATTGTCCTGGCGTATGTGAAGTTCCACCAAAGATTCAGGACTATAGACCTCAACCAGACCTTCTTCTTCGGGCGTTGCGGCCGAAGCAAACGATGTCATGAGGATCAACACCAGCGACACCAGTGCTTTGATTTGGATTATAGGACTAAGGTGCAATTTCATGCTGTAACTCAAATCTTGTCTATTCCCACTCGAGGCGAATGATATTCTAAGACCTATGAATAAGTATATCAGGGAAATCTTCAGAATTTTGAGTAATACTCTTTTGTTTTTTGCATTTCCCGCCCTTGTTCTAGCTCAAAGCAATCCGGCCCCAAGTAAAAGTCTTGATGAAATCATCGATCTTAAAATTTCTAAAATGAGTCTCCAGGAAAAAGTAGGACAATTGTTCATCGTAGGTTTTCCTTACACTAAGACCAATAAAGACCTGGAAAAATTTATTGGCGATTATAAACCAGGCGCCTTTTTGTTGTTTAAAAGAAATATCGTTTCTCTTGAGCAGGTTAAAAAATTAAACGAGGACCTTTACAAAATTTCTTACCAATCAACAAAGCTTCCGCCACTCATCGCAATTGATCAAGAAGGCGGAGCCGTTTCTCGGTTACCAATTCAACCGAGTCCCCCGAATGCCTTAGCCATTGGCCAAACTCAATCGACCGAGCTTTCTGAAGAGATGGGATATCAAACTGGGTTGTTCTTGCGCGAAGTGGGTTTTAACATGAACCTCGCCCCGGTATTGGATATCGCAGATCCTTACAGCACCAGCTTTATCGGTGTCCGTTCTTTTGGTTCTGATCCCAATCTAGTGAAGGAAATTGGCACAGCCTACGCAAAAGGTCTTCTGCGTTCTAAAGTTATTCCAACCGCCAAACATTTTCCGGGCACAGGAAATATCAAGGCAGATCCCCATAGTACTATTGTGAATAATGCGGCCTCTGAAAATGATTTAAAAAAGAAGGACCTTGTTCCGTTTGAAGGTTATTCGTCACTGGGTACGAATGTCGCTGTGATGTTATCGCATTCGATCTATCCTGCACTTGACCCAAAACGACTGCCTGCAAGTTTTTCCTCAAAGATATCAACAGAACTTTTACGAAATGATTTGAAATACAAGGGCCTCGTAGTCACTGATGATTTGCAGATGAAAGGATCTAAGGAGGTTTTGCGCACGGACCTTGCCGCCCTGAAAGCCCTGCTGGCAGGAGCTGACATTGTGATGATGACTTGGTCTGTTCCGGATCAGGAGCGCGCCATGAAGACTGTTAAAACCGCCGTAGAAGATGGCAGATTCCCGATCGATTCTTTAAATCAAAAGCTCCATCGCATTCTTGTTACAAAAGCCTTCGCAAATATTTATCGTCGCGATCCGAATCTCCCGTCATTGATAGCCGGTGACACCTTAAGTTCGCAAGACTATGTGGAGCTCGAGGATAAAGTTTTAACTGAAAATATTAAAACAAACTTACTGACTAAATCTCTGCCAGAAGCCCGCGCCAATGCGCGCACTCCTGCGGCTGCAACCGGCAAAGTCTGCGCGTATTCACCGTCAAAAGAGTTTTTAGATAGCTTTAAATCAGCATCTCAAGAGAAAGTTATTACCAAACAGCTTTTCGGAACTTCGAAAGTTACCGACGTTACTGCGGTTAACAAATCGTCGCGCTGTAATGTCATTTTGATGGCTGTGACGGGCCCGAAGACGGCTCGCCTGTTAAAGATGCTTCCGGTTGAAATTAAGAAAAGCGCCGTCGTGGTTAACTTAGGTTCACCAGGACTCGTTCCCAAGGAACATGGGTATCGCAAGTTAATCCAACTTTACTTCAATCACAAAGATTCGGGAAAAAAGGTTGCAGAACATTTTCTGGAAATTCTAAGTTCCGAATCTGAAAATTTTGCCTGGAATCCCTAGCGATAGTGAATTTCGACTTCGCCCTCTTGGGTGCGGATTTTGCCAAGCTCCATCAAAAGAACACTCATGCGATCATAGGTATCGATGTTCAATCCGTTCCAAAGTGAAATCTTTGGAATGCGGCCTCCATGTGCCTCCTGGACAATGTGTCCGCCGCGGACCTGCACATGATAAGGGTCTTGCTGCTCGGACGTCGCTGGCTTATATGAAATATCCGCATTCAAAATTTTAGTCAGCGCTTTAGCTCGGACATAGGTGCGTCCTGCACGCATGATATGTCTTTCAATCTTATCTGCGATATCAACCGCGGTAAGTTCTATCAACTCATCAACTTCATCTGCTGATAATTCTTCTTTAGACTCTTCAGTCGCTTCGTCTCCAAGCTCCTCTTCGTCATCCAACAAGTCATATTGGCGATTCCACCAAAGGCCCAACGCCAGCATATTACGGACTGATTTAAAGATCTCAGGAGTAAATGAATTGCGCTCGCAGAACAACTTAAATCCCTCTTCGACTAATGCTGCATCGATGGGTTCGTAAAAAACATTGTCATGAAACTTACCGTTTACAAGGCAATCACGAAGGTTGCGAATCGAATCAAACACGAGACTGCTTGAAAAAGGACCGATATTAAACTCTGCACTTTGTTCAAAATCAATGTGCGTCATTTCGCGATTAAAGAAGACCACATTGCGATGGCCTGCCTTTAATGAAATATTATAGCGAGGATCCCATTTTTTAATTTCATCAGTTTCCAGCAATGCTGCTTCCAGCGGACTTCCGCAAACCGTCACACGCAAATCATAAACCTGGGTCAGCATTTCGAGTTTGCGCGAATCGCGATTTTTCTGACCACGGAAATAACTATTCACGCGATCTTTAAGGGAAGTCGCCTTACCGACGTATAAGATCTCATCCCACTTGCTGATCATGCGATAGACGCCAGGCTGATCTGGCAAAGTCAGGCGTTTATCTTTTTGCAGCGGGTATTCGTACTTGGTTTTTTTAATCTTGGGAGTGACCTGCAGCCATTCTTGAAGTTGTTCCCACGTTTCAATATCAATCTTAGCGAGTTCTGCCACCAGGCTCGTCCAAATGGCTTGGGTAGCAGATGTTTGTTGGGCCGCTCTTTTTAAATCTTGAGTGGGATAACCAAAGTATCCGGCTAAACCCTTAATTCCCCGAGTAGGCAAGTTAGGAAAAAGTCTTTTCGCAATTTCATGGGTGCAAATAATTTCGAAAGGAAACTCTTTGTCGAATTGTGCGTATTGATGCGACAGAAATGGTTTTTCAAACTGCGCAAAATGAATAACGCAACGATGATTCGCAAATTTCTCTTCTAAGGACGCAAATACAGCATCAGCAGGATTAGCTGCATCCATATCGTCGTTATAAATTCCTGTGATCATTTGAATGCGATATGGAATCTTCTCGTCATTCGGAAGTTTAATCAGGCTTGCTTCCGTGTTTCCACTAACAGATGTCCAAGCCATTTCCAAAATGGCAGCGCCATTCTCGGGTTTTGCTCCCGTGGTCTGCAGATCAAAAAAGAAAATGGGCATTTCAGTTAACTTCACGCTTCGATTTCACTCTCAGAATTAGTTTCAATGCTCTTCCAAAAATCGGTCACGTCAGAAATGATTTTTCCTGAGACCAATTCCTGGGCACCTTGCTCAAACCAGCCTTGGGGCATGGTTTCGGAGTACGTTGTCTCTAAAAATCTGGAATCCATCAAGACGATAATTCCCTTGTCATTTTCAGAGCGAATCACCCGGCCCGCGGATTGAATCGTCTTCGCCATGGCGGGATAGACATAGGTGTAATTGAATGCTTGGCCTTTATCATAGGAACGCTCGTAATACTGGCGAATTTGTTCGCGCTCAAAATCAAAATTAGGCAGCGCGGGTCCAACCACGAAAGCACCAATTAGCATATCACCCGGAAAATCGACGCCTTCAGAAAAGATTCCACCCTGCACAGCCAATAGCAAAGTTGGCTTATCTGCATTCTTCATAAATGACAGGAAGTCGTCGACCCGTGCGGCTTTCATTTCACGATGCTGAACTAATCTTTGATAGGAACTGTCTCGCAGATGTCCCTCAACATCCTTCATGAACTCGAAGCTGGGGAAGAGTGCAATATAGTTTCCGGGCTTTACCGCCATAATCTTTTCCATAGCCTGGGCAATCTTTGGCGCGTTCATCGGACGATCTTTAAACTTTGTCGAGATTTGGGGAATTAGCAAAATCTTGCGATGTTCTTTCGGAAATGGAGAAACGAATTCAAGGCACTTGGTCGTAATCTCGTCAAAACCCAAAAGTTTCATGGAATAGGTAAACGGCTTTAACGTCGCAGAAAATGCGACAACGTTTTTAAATGATTTATAAATTTCATTTAAGTGTCTAGAGGCATCACAACAAGTCACCTTCAGGGTCTCGTTGATTTCGCCAAATAGACGATTCTTTTGGTATGTCTGAAAAAATTCAGGGCCCTGGAGTTCGAGAGCTTGTGCAAAGTCGCTCCACATATTCACCAGACGCAAGACCCCGTCTTGCGTTTGAATCTCGATGTCGGCTTCCAGATATTCGCCCAAAAACTCACGCATTCTGGACTCAAGCTCAAAGACCGGATCAAAATCAATAACCACAGTACGAGACTCACCACGATAGGTTTCAATCAGCTCGATCGCTTCTTCGCAAAGTATCTGCGCCCGCTTTTGAAGGCGGATATTGATTTTTCCTAGCGACGGAATGATGTTCTGCAGATCCCGCGTTGAAATCGCTGGTGAAAAATAGTCTTGTGCCCGTGCCGGCAAATTATGAGCTTCATCGATTACCAGATTTGCTTTTTGAGTGGGCTCCATTAAAGGAAGCTCTAAACGTCCTAATAGACTTCTGGTTGAAAAAACATAGTTATAGTCAGCTATGACCACGTCTGCTCTTTCGATCGCCTCTAAAGACAATTCAAAAGGGCACACTTGGTACTGCTCACCCAACTCTTGAAGTTTTCCCTGGCTCAAAGAGCGAAGCTTCGTAACTTTGTTAACCAGATCATTCTCTGCCAGTTTTTTGTAATAGTCCTTAGCAAATTCACAGTACTGCGGATTGCATAAAGGTTCGGCCTTAAAACACATCTTACTTTTCGCCGTGATTGTCAGGGGTCTGATTGATGCGCCCTGATCCTGCAGTTTTTCAACTGCTTCTTCGGCCACCTGATGCTGGGAGTTCTTTGGTGTCACATAGATCACCTTTTGTCCACGCGCCAAAGAGTCCTTCAGGGAAGGATATAAAACACCAATCGTCTTACCCAAGCCTGTCGGTGCCTGAATGACCATCGATTTTTCCTCGATGAATCCCAACTGTATATTTTCAATTAATTCAGTCTGCCCAGGACGTGGTGAAGTAAACGGAAACTTCAAATCCTCTGCTGCTGCCACACGCTTTTTGAATAGCTTCTCGCGGATCTTAGTTTCTTCTGTTAGTTCTGCCAAGCGCAGCGCTAACCAGGCCTCGTATTCTTCAATATCCAATTCAAAATAGATCTCGGACTGTTTAAAGTTTCGCGAAGAAACCAAAAGCATTTTAAGCTCTGGAACTTCACCCATTTGCTTGTAAAGAATGTATCCGTATGTGCGAAGCTGCCACACATAGGGATGATTATCATCCACTGTAAGTTTGTGTTCCAGCGACTCAACATCGAAAGCCGATTTGATTTCTTCAACTTGAAAGCTTGCGCCCTCAACCACACCATCTGCACGGCCCGAGACAACAAACAAGTACTGATCACGTTCAAATTCGATAGAAAGTCTTTTCTCGGCTTCGTAGCCTGGAATCTCGCGAATTCTTTTTCTTTGAATGTTCTGATGTATCTCTTGGCCCAGGCGAGGAGTTTGCCCGTAACCGGAGTGAGCCTCAATGCTGCCCACTCTTGGGCATGGCAAAGCGAACTGGCGCAGATCAATTTGAATTTTGCGTAAGTTCTTTTTTGCCATGGTCTCTCTTAATTAAACTAATCTAAATTAAAACTAAGTTGCGCTTGTGCCGCAATTTCTTCAGTCGTCGGTGGCCTTTGAAAGCTTGCCGCCGACAGATTCCAATTCTTTTTATTCAAACCGTACTTGCGACTGTAAACTTCAAACACTTGCGCCAGCTGCTCTGCTCGCGGCCCAGTACCCGTCATCCGATTTCCAAATTCCGAGTTGTACATTTTGCCATCGCGAACATTCTTAACCGCTTCAATCACTTTGCTTTTACGCAAAGGTCGATGCACATCCAACCACTCTTCAAACAGTGGAGCAACCGCAAGAGGCAATCGCAACATCGTATAACCCGCTGAAGTAGCCCCCGCATCCGCTGCCGCTTTCAGTATCGCTGGCATCTCGTGATCGGTTAGACCCAAAATCACCGGAGCAACATTCACTCCAACAGGAATTCCCGCTTTTGCCAATTCCTCAATCGCCCGCAAACGCGCTGCAGGTCTTGATGTGCGGGGTTCCAATGAAGCGATCAAGTCCGCATCTAGTGATGTGATAGAAATAGTAACAACGATCCCCTGGTACTTGGCCATCTCCTGTAGAATATCTATATCGCGCGTAACCATATGATTCTTTGTGATGATCGCGCCTGGATTTTTAAATTTATTCAAAACTTCCAAGCATCCACGAGTCAGGTTGTATTCACGCTCAAGCGGCTGATAACAATCAGTCACGCCACTCATCATGATCACTTGAGGCTCCCATGATTTTTTCATCAGCGCTTCTTCTAAAAGCTCTGGCGCATTTTCTTTCACCATGATCTTTGATTCAAAATCTAATCCCGCAGACATTCCCAAATACTCATGCGTTGGACGAGCATAGCAATAGATACACCCGTGCTCACAGCCACGATAAGGATTTACAGAATAAGTGAATCCGATATCAGGACTGTCGTTTTTAGTTAAAACAGCGCGCGACGAATCCTTCAGAACTTGCGTCTGCAAACGAGGTTTTTCCTCTTCTAAATAGTTATCAAAATCCTGTGGCTCGGCTTCGAAATGGAGGGAATCAAAACGATTCGGAATATTACTGCTGGCGCCTCTACCCCGGATATCTTTGCGAAATTCTCGGGTCATGGGCGGAGTATCGCACACATGTTACAAAAAACAAAAGGCCCAAGTGTGAACTTGAGCCTTTCTTATTTTTATCCTTCGAGAAGAACTATTTTTTAGCGACGTTTTCAGCCACTTCAATTTTCGCTCTTGCGCGAGTCCACTCTTTTTGGAACTCAGTCCAATCTGCATCTGTGATAACTTCGTCAAGGACGTGTTTCTCAGACTTAGCAAGGTACTCTTTAGTTGCAACAAGATCGATTTCTTCTGGCAAGTCAGCGATGTTCGCTAGAACATTCACGCCTTCAGGGGATACTTGGCAATAACCCCAGCTAATAACAGCTTGGTTTTGCTTTTCTTGACCCTTAAGTCTCCACTTCATCACACCAACACCTAGTGTAGTGATTAGAGGCGCGTGACCAGGAAGAATATTAAGTTCCCCTTTAAAACCAGGCACAGTTACTTCTTCAACCTCTTGGTTTACTAGAAGACGACGCTCTGGAGTCACGATTGTCAGTTTAAACATAAATCACCTTTTCTAAAAGCGACCCTTTCAGGCCGCCTTATGAAAGCGAAGTCTTTTCAGACTACGCTTGCAACTTCTTAGCTTTTTCGATTGCGTCTTCGATTGTACCAACAAGGTAGAACGCTTGTTCAGGAAGAGCATCGTGTTTACCATCAAGGATTTCGCGGAAACCACGAACTGTATCTTTGATATCAACGTATTTACCTGGCAAACCAGTGAATTGCTCAGCAACGAAGAACGGTTGAGACAAGAAACGTTGGATTTTACGAGAACGAGATACAACCAATTTATCTGCTTCAGACAATTCGTCCATACCAAGGATCGCGATGATATCTTGTAGCTCACGGTTACGTTGCAACAGTGCTTGAACGTCACGAGCGCATTTATAGTGCTCTTCACCGATAACAGCTGGATCCAAAAGACGTGATGTAGACGTCAATGGGTGAACCGCTGGGAAGATCGCCATAGCTGCGATATCACGGTCAAGATTCGTAGTCGCATCCAAGTGAGTAAATGTAGTTGCTGGAGCTGGATCCGTATAGTCATCGGCAGGTACGTATACCGCTTGAACTGAAGTGATCGAACCTTTTTTAGTAGAAGTGATACGCTCTTGAAGAGTACCCATCTCAGTTGCCAATGTTGGTTGGTAACCTACCGCTGAAGGGATACGACCCAACAACGCAGATACTTCAGCACCCGCTTGAGTAAAGCGGAAGATGTTATCAACGAAGAAAAGAACGTCTTGGTTTTCAACGTCACGGAAGTATTCAGCAACAGTCAAACCAGTCAAAGCAACACGCGCACGCGCTCCTGGTGGCTCATTCATTTGACCGAAAACTAGAGAAGTCTTAGCCAATACGCCTGACTGTTTCATCTCTTGCCACAAGTCATTACCTTCACGAGTACGTTCACCTACACCGGCGAATACAGAGAAACCACCGTGCTCAGTAGCGATGTTACGGATAAGTTCTTGGATAAGAACCGTTTTACCAACGCCCGCACCACCGAACAAACCGATCTTACCACCCTTAGCGTAAGGTGCTAGCAAGTCTACGACTTTGATACCAGTCATCAACATTGCTGCAGATGTAGCTTGGTCTTCGAATTTAGGAGCAGTTCTGTGGATGCCCCATTGTTCTTTAGCGTTTACTGGGCCCATTTCGTCGATTGGTTCACCAACTACGTTGATGATACGACCCAAAGCTTCGCGACCTACTGGTGCTGTGATTTGTGTGCCCAATGCTTTAACTTTTTCACCACGAACCAAACCTTCAGTTTGGTCCATTGAGATAGTTCTTACAACGCCATCACCCAAGTGCTGGGCAACTTCAAGAACTAGGTTGTATTCAGCGTCAGAGATAAATTTATTTGATACACGAAGAGCAGAATTGATTGCAGGAAGTTCTCCGCCTTCGAATTCTACGTCCACTACGGGACCCATAACTTGTTTTACTTTACCGAATGCCATTATTCAGCTCCCTATCCTTTAAGCGCTTCAGCGCCCGATACGATTTCGATCAATTCTGTAGTAATTTTTTCTTGTCTCAATTTGTTGTACGTCAGAGTGAGTTTGTTAATCATCTCTTTCGCGTTGTTTGTCGCGTTCTCCATCGCGCTCATACGAGCACCATGTTCACCAGCAACAGACTCCGACATACATCTGTAAACCTGAAGGTCGAAATGCTTTTCAAGCAACTCTTTAATGATTTGCTCTGGAGCTGGTTCGAAGATCATGTCGACAGCAAAGTTTGATGCAGTCTCAGCTTCTGTGTTGAAAGTCGTCAATCCAAGATCAATTGGAAGAAGAGTTTCAGCCGTAACAACTTGAGAGATTGCAGATTGGAACTCGTTATGGATGATACGAACTTCATCGTATGCACCTTCGAGGTAATCATTCATCACGCGATTCGCAACTTTGGAAGCCAACTCATAAGAGATGTCCTTATCAAGCTTCGTGATGTAATCAACCGGCTTGATGCCTCTTCTGGCGAAGTAGTCATGACCACGACGACCGATGAAAAGGAAATCAATCTTCTCAAGATTTGCTTTGTTGTTGTTGTAATACGCCTCGGTGAATTTGTTGATATTGCTGTTGAAAGCGCCGCAGAGACCGCGATCAGAAGTGATAACAACAAGCAAAACATTCTTTACTTGTTCTTTCTTCTCCATCAACGGGTGCGTAACTTTATTAGTCACAGCGATATCCGCAATCACCTTACGCAAAGTAAGAGCATAAGGACGCATATTAACGATGTTATTCTGCGCCTTTCTCAACTTTGCAGCAGACACGAGCTTCATAGCTTTCGTGATCTGCTGGGTGTTTTTAGTGGACTCAATCTGAGCCCGGATATCCTTCAAGCTTGCCATTTAAGCACCAAATTACTTGTTAGAAGGTTGGAAGATAGCTTTGAACTCTTCAAGAGCTGCCAACAACGCTTTTTTAGTGTCATCAGCGATTGCTTTCTTCTCAGTGATAGTCTTGATGATGTCCGCGTGCTTGTTTTTCAAGAACTCGATCATCTCTTTTTCGTATCTCTTAACGTCTGTCTCTGGATAGATATCCACGAACGCGTTACCAGCCGCGAAGATCATGATGATTTGTTCTTCAACTTTTACTGGAGAGTACTGAGGTTGTTTCAAAACTTCGATCAAACGACGACCACGTGCCAACTGTTGTTGAGACGCTTTATCCAAGTCAGATGCGAACGCTGCGAAAGCTTCCATAGAACGGAACTGAGCAAGCTCAAGTTTCAAAGAACCCGCAACTTGTTTCATCGCTTTAATCTGAGCGGCACCACCCACACGAGAAACCGATTTACCTACAGAGATAGCTGGACGCACACCTTTGTAGAATAGATCTGATTCAAGGAAGATCTGACCGTCAGTGATAGAGATAACGTTTGTTGGGATATATGCAGAGATATCGCCCGCTTGTGTTTCGATGATTGGCAATGCAGTCAAAGAACCGCCGCCTTTATCAGCTGACAACTTAGAAGCACGCTCAAGAAGACGGCTATGGCAATAGAACACGTCGCCTGGGTAAGCTTCACGTCCTGGAGGACGACGAAGAAGAAGAGACAATTGACGGTAAGCTTGAGCTTGTTTCGTCAAGTCATCGTATACGATAAGAGCATGTCTGCCAGTATCACGGAAGTATTCAGCCATTGCTGTACCAGAGTAAGCAGCAAGGTATTGAAGTGGAGCTGGATCAGATGCATTTGCCGCGATAACAGTCGTGTACTCAAGAGCACCAGCTGCACGAAGTTTTTCAACAACTAGAGCAACTGTAGATTGTTTTTGACCGATAGCTACGTAAAAGCACTGAACGTTTTGACCTTTTTGGTTGATAATAGTGTCAACCGCGATAGTCGTTTTACCAGTTTGACGGTCACCAATGATCAATTCACGCTGACCACGACCGATTGGTACAAGGGCATCGATAGCTTTGATACCTGTTTGAAGAGGCTCTTCAACTGGGTGACGGTAAACGATACCAGGGGCTTTAGTTTCAACGATACGTGAGTGAGGCGTGTTGATAGGACCACGACCGTCGATCGCATTACCTAGGGCGTCCACAACGCGACCTAGAAGTGCTTCACCAACTGGAACGGAAACGATTTTTTTAGTTCTTTTAACAGTGTCGCCTTCTTTGATTTGGCGGTCTTCACCGAACAAAACGGTACCTACGTGACCTTCTTCAAGGTTCAATACCATTCCGTAAACTTCACCTGGGAACTCAACTAGCTCACCAGCCATTGCGTTTTCAAGACCGTAGATACGAGCAACGCCGTCCCCTACTGAAAGAACGCTACCTGTTTCACTTACTTCAATCTTTTTGTTGTATTGATTGATTTGCTCTTTGAGAACGCGACTGATCTCGTCGGCACGGATTTGTGTTTCCATTTTTAGTTGGCTCTCCTGTTTAATTCTTCATTAATTTTTTTAAGATGTGTTTCGATGCTGTCGTCAAAAGTCCATCCACCAACTTGGGCTACAGCGCCACCCAAAAGTTTAGGATCTTGTTGGTAAGTAAGAACGATTTTTTTACCAAGCGTTTTGCTTACTTTAGACTCAAGTTCTTTTTGTGCGTCAGCAGACAATGGTTGTGCCGAACGAACAGTTCCGCGAGTAACACCCTCTTCGATATCAAGGTATTCGCGGTATGCAATAGCAACTTCAGAAACAAGTTGGATACGGCCTTTTTCAGCCATCAATACCAATGTGTTCACTACTTCTTCGGAAGTGCCTTTACCCTCAAGAGCGCCTTTAACAGCTGCTACTTTTTGAGTTGCAGATACTACGGGATTTTTAAAAAACGCAGAAACTGCTGCATCCTTTTCAAATGCATCAGCAGCCGCTTGCAATTCAGCGTATACTTTCGTGTGAACGCCTTTTTGCTTAGCTACAGCAAGAAGAGCTTTCGCATATCTTCTGGATACTTCGTTTACTTTCATCGACTAACCTCGATGTGATTGATGAATTCGTTTTGTAGTTTCTGTTGATCAGAAGCACCGATGTCTTTTGTCAAAACCATGCGTGCCGCCTCAACTGAATCTGCCAACAATTGTTGACGCAATTCTTTTTGAGCGCGTTGAGTTTCAAGCTTAGCCGTCAACTCTGCTTCGTCTTTGATGCGTTTAGAAACTTGAGCCGCCTCGTCGATGATTTGATTTTTCAAATCATTCGCATGAGCCTGTGCTTTCGCCAATTGCTCTTGGTGAGTGCTTTGAAGGTTTGCAAGTTTGTTTTTGATGTCTACAAATTCACGCTCCGCTTGTTCGCGAGCGAATGCAGATTTTTGAGCTGCCTCAAGATAAGCTGCTTTTCTGCCACCAAAGAAAGATACGATCGAATCTTTTGTGAAATAGATCAAACCACCAATTAGGATGGCGATGTTGATCGCTTGAAAGATTACTGACTTAGGAATTTCAACAGCGTGATGACCACCACCGTGTTCAGCCGCAGAGGCGAAAACGATCGCAGGCGCCAGGATGATAAGAAGGTTTACAAGAACTTTCATTTTCTTCTCTCTTATTTGCCCAACAATTTGGATGTGATTGCAAGAGCAACAGTTTGTGTTTGAGCTTTCAATTCTTTTGAAGCTGACTCTACTGCTGCAGTGATTTTTGATCTGTTTGTAGTGATGTGTTGATCGGCCTCTGCACGAGACTTAGCAACTACAGATTCATACTGTTTGTTAGCTTCCGATTTAGAAGCATCCACAATATTTTTGATTTCAAGGTTTAGAGCACGCATTTTTGTTTCGTACTCGGAGTGAAGCTCAACTGATTTCGCTTGGTATTCCAAAGCCAAATCTTCGCCACCCTTAGTTTTGTTTTGTCTTTCTTCAAGTGCATGAGCATATGGAGTGAAAACAAATTTTGTTAAGAATAACAAAGCAATCGCAAAGAACACGAACTGGATGCCGGCTGTAGCGTTGATGCCTAATTGTCCAAAAATATCCATTTTATTGAAATCCCTGTTTTTTTTGAACCTCGGAAGTAGCATTTCAAGCCAGAAAAGGTCAAGGTCAAAAACCTATTGAGAATTTAGGCTGCGCTAATGAAAACAGGGGTGCTTAAGACTTGGGCATATAGGACGCACCCTCAAAAACCACGCCCTCATCGATACGCAAACTTGGAGATGTTACGGTACCTTTGAAGATTGCGGGTGGGTGCATAATAACTCGGCGGCGGGCAAAGAGATTTCCCTCAACCCGGCCACTGATAATAATAGTATCGGCCTCAACTTGGGCCGCCACGGAGGCTCCCTCATTAATAACGATGGTATCTTTCGTAAAGATTTCCCCTTTAAAATCACCGCCAATTTGTACGGTGCCTTCAAAGCTGAGCTTTCCTTCGAAATGTGTACCCTGATCAAGGATCGCCGTCACATGACCTGAAAGTACGTCTTCTTGGAAAGTTTGTGGGATATTTACTGCCATCCTTCTTTCAGCCTATCTACTAAGTTGGTTAGTTCATCGTCGGAATAGAAGTGAATGCTGATTTTACCTTTAGCTCCGGAATAATCAATGTTCACTTTTGTGCCCATGATTTTCTGAAGTTCATCACTTAATCCGTTGATCAATCGTTGAGTCACATTGGAATCGAAAGTTGGAACTTCCAATTCGTCTGCTGTTCCCTTAACGATAGCTTGAACCATTTTTTCCAATTTACGAACTGCGATCTTGTCGTTCACGACCTTTTTCGCCATTTCGATTTGTTTTTTAGGTTCTGGTAAAGAAAGAAGGACTTTTGCATGACCAACAGAAAGGTCATTGGCAGAAATCATATCTTTTACTTCGTTTGGCAATGCCAACAAACGAACCGCATTCGCAACAGTCGCGCGATCACGGCCCACTTTTTCAGCCACTTGTTGTTGAGACAATTTGAACTCTGTGATTAGGCGAGAATATCCTTCTGCCTCTTCAATTGGGTTCAAATCTTCACGTTGAATGTTCTCAACGATTGCTAACTCAAGTGCCTGTTTGTCGTCGTAAGACTTTAGAATAACTGGGACTTCATGTAACCCAGCAAGTTGAGAAGCTCTCCAACGACGCTCACCCGCCACGATTTCAAGTTTCCCAGAAGTCGTTCTGCGGGCCACGATCGGCTGAAGAATTCCGTTCTCTTTAATGGACTGAGCAAGCTCTTGCAGCGGCTCTTTTTCAAAAGTTGTACGAGGTTGATATTTACCTGGAGACAACTTGTCGATTGCGACTTTCCAAATTTTGCTTTCTGGATCCACGGGAGGGGCAACAGTTGCAGCAACATTTACAGAAGGCGCACCGGCAGCAGTCGCCGCAGGTGATACAGTTGTTGAATTCGCCGGCGCAGCTTTTACGGGAGGGGCTGATGCCGCAGGCGCATTCATTAAATCATTATTAGCAGGTCCACCCAAAAGAGAACCCAGGCCGCGACCCAAGCCTCTCTTTTTGTTTGAGGATTCTACAGCAGTATCAGACATTTACTTCCCCTTCATAGGCGTTCGTGTTTGCAACTTGGCTCGCCTCTGTCTGCTTCGGAACTGATCTTGCGATCACTTCGTGGGCTAATTCCAGATAGCGAACGGAACCGATAGATTTGCTGTCGTACTCAAGGATGGATTGACCATGGCTCGGCGCTTCGCTGAGTCGCACGTTTCTTGGAATAATTGCGTTAAATACTTTTTCACCGAAGTGTTCTTTGATTTGAGTAACAACTTGATGACTCAAATTATTGCGCACATCGAACATTGTTAGAACGATACCTTCAATATGCAATGAAGGATTCAGGCTCTTCTTGATTAGTCCCGCAGTGTTCAAAAGCTGACTCAAACCTTCCAATGCATAGTATTCACATTGAAGAGGCACAAGGAAGCTGTCTGCAGAGTTCAGAGCATTCAGAGTAATCAAACCCAAAGATGGAGGGCAATCAATGATCACGAAATCGTATTGATCAGCCACGATGGATACAGCTTGCTTCAAGCGGTATTCACGATGCGGCATGTCTACAAGCTCGATTTCAGCGCCCACCAAGTCAGGATTAGCCGTACAGATTTTTAGATTTGGATTAGACGTTGGATGAGTAGCCTCTGTCAGCGTTTTTTCACCGATGAGTACGTGGTATGAGTTAGCATCTTGAGTATCATATCTTTTGATACCCAAACCGCTGGAAGCATTACCTTGTGGATCCATATCGATCAACAAAACACGCTTACCAAGAGTAGCCAACGCTGAAGAGAGATTCACAGACGTCGTTGTCTTACCTACTCCACCCTTTTGATTAGCTATACAGATAGTTTTAGCCATCGTTTCCTCCTTGATAATCAAAATTCGTATTTTTTACACACATGTGCAACTATAAAGACTAGTTTTTCGCACCTCGCCTTAGGTTTTTCCGCATTTTTGCCGATGTTCCACGTGGAACAATACCAATTATGAAGTTTATCACCGCCATACTTCTTATTTTTACTCTCGCAGCTTGCAGTAAGCCGGATCCAAACCCCGAGCTTAAAGATCCTATTTATTCCGATCTTCAAGCGCAAGTGGGAGCCGCAACGGCAGCGCTTGAGGCAGAAAAAAAGAAACTCGAGGGTTTCGAAAAAGATAAAATGGAAGTTGTTCCGCAGACCGGGCAAATTAAGTACGCCAATAAACGTATTTATGAATCACAAGCCGCCATCACCCGCCTCGAGCAACAGGTGGAGTATTTAAAACTCAAAGTCGAACAACGAGCCAGAACTGCGCAAGCGGCCTATAAAAAGGCTTACGCGAACAAGCAAGAATGGCCCGATCCTAAAGAATGGTCCTCTTATCAGGCCGAACAGAAGCTTAGAAATGCCAAAAGAAGTTGGGATGTGAAAGCTCGCATGAGAGATGCGGGAGTTACGATCGATACGGGCTTGGGGCACGGAGAGGGAGCTGCGGGTGGCGAAGGTCACGGTGGCGGAGAGAAGAAAGCCGAAGGCGGCGGTCATTAGAGAATGTTCCACGTGGAACATTCCCTTTTTATCAAAAATAACGATTAAGAGATCTTTTCGGTGCGAACGACACCGTATTTCACGGCACCAACGGGAAGTTTATATTCTCCCACTAGTGAGGGCGACCAAATCGAGCAAAGTTGAGTCGGAATTTCCCCGACCTCAATACCCCACTCCTCGCCCTTAAGGTGATAGACGGATCCGCCTTTAACGACAATCTTACGGGCCATCAAGATAGCTTTAGAAATATTCCCAAACCCACGGCAGATCGCCCACTTCACAGAGTCAGCCGGCAAAGCCTCGATGTTCTTGTTTTCGACTGTGACATTCTTAAGCTTCAAAGCCTGGATCGCGTGACCCAAGAACTCGCATTTCTTTACGTCCGTATCTACAAGGACGACCTGAATGTTAGGGTTCATAATTCCAAACACAATCCCAGGGAAACCATTCCCACTGCCAAAGTCATAGACTTTATCCATGTTCGGATTGGACTTAATGATTGCTTTGCTCGCGTTAATAGAATCAGCGAAATGAAGAGCATCTGCTACAAAAACCGATTTCGCCGAGATCAAACTCAGTGTGCGATTAAACTTTTGTAGCTCTTCATGATAGGCCTTAAGTCGGGATCTGACCTCAGGACTTAGATCGGGGAACCATTCGTCAATACGCCAAAAGATTTGCGGTGGCGCTTCAGAGCCATCAATGTTGCTCATCCAGATTCATCTCCTTGATCTTTTTATGACCTTTTAGATGAATCATTATAGCTTGAATCGCCGAGGGATTTACACCACTAATACGCTGTGCTTGACCTAAGGTACGGGGCCTAACGCGTTGCAGCTTATCTTTCTCTTCGTTAGAGAGACCACGAATGTCTGCATATAAAAGTGTGTCTGGAAGCACCAGTTCTTCCAGCCTTTTTGACTGATTAATAAGGTCCATCTGCCGACGAACATAACCGGAGTACTTTACTTCGATTTCTACGGGTTCCACGACATTTGGATCACTATCCAACTCGAAATTTAACAATTCCAAGTGAGAACTCGTAAGCTCAGGACGACGCAGCAACTCTTCGAAAGACAAAGACTTTGTCATAGCTGAGGTCGGAATTTTAGCGAGTATTTCTTGAACGTCTTTAGTTGGATAAACCTTCGTTTCACGCAGACGATCGTGCAAAACTTTACGTTTTTCACGTAGTACCGATAAAAGCTCCAAGGACTGCTCAGACACAATACCCAACTTTTGGGCCCAATGCGCCAACCTGTCGATAGTATTGTCTTCTCTTAGAACTAATCTGTGTTCCGCACGAGAAGTAAACATACGATACGGTTCACGAGTTCCTTTGGTCACAAGGTCATCAATTAAGACGCCCATGTATGCTTCATCACGACCCAAAATAAATTCATCGCGACCAAGAATACTATTCGCTGCGTTCACACCAGCAATGAAACCTTGAGCAGCCGCTTCTTCATAACCAGAAGTTCCGTTGATTTGACCAGCAAGGAATAACTGGCGAATCGTTCTTGTTTCCAAGCGATGCCAGATTTGAGTCGGCTCAATATAATCATACTCAACCGCATAGCCGTAACGAGCGACTTTTACATTTTCCAATCCCGGAATAGTCTTTAAAAATTCATCCTGAGTTTCCTCAGGCAAACTTGTTGAAATACCCTGAAGGTAAATCAAATCCGTGTTCAAACCTTCCGGTTCCAGGAAAGTTTGGTGACTTGGTCTTTCATGAAAACGAGTTACTTTATCTTCGATCGACGGACAATAACGAGGACCAACACCTTCAATAATCCCGCAATACATAGGAGATTTATCCAGGTTTCCACGGATAATATCGTGAGTTTTTTCTGTGGTGCGAGTTAGATAGCAAAGAATCTGTGGAAGTTTTAATTGAGTCGAAGATTTGTAGCTGAAAGGATAAACCTTTTCATCGCCACCATGAGGAGTTGTTTTCGACCAATCGATAGAATCTTTAAGCAAACGAGCTGGCGTACCCGTCTTCAAACGTTTTACTTCAAAACCGAATTGCGCCAATTGATCAGAAAGACCAATTGAAGGTTTATCACCCACACGGCCACCCGCCTCTTGGCGAAGACCCGTATGCATAACACCGTTCATGAACGTACCAGTTGTGATGATTGTTGCTTTCGCAAAAATCTCGGAACCATCATCCAAAACCACGCCGGCACAGAGGTCTTTATCCAAAATCAGGCGTTTCACTTCGCCTTGAAGAACTTCAAGATTTGGCTGAGTAAAAAGAGCGTTTTTTTGGAAAGCAGAATAAAGATGCTTATCGTTTTGAACTCGAGTTCCGCGAACCGCGGGACCTTTCGAGGAGTTAAGACGCTTGTACTGAATTGTTGTTTCGTCAGCAGCGATACCCATTTGTCCGCCAAGCACGTCAATTTCACGAACCATATGGCCCTTTGCAAGTCCACCAATGGAAGGGTTGCAACTCATATAACCAATACGATCAACATTCGTAGTTACCATCAAAGTTTGAAGACCCAAACGAGCGGACGCCAAACATGCTTCGATTCCGGCATGTCCCGCGCCTACGACGATCACATCAAATTTTTTATTAGTCATAAGTTACTTCCCGATACAAAACTCTTTAAATACTCGGTCCATGATTTGATCATCGAACCGCTTACCTAAAGTTTCGTGAATCGCGATGAGAGATTCCTTAAGCTCTAACGCCAGGAATTCAGAACCCATCCCCTGATCCACCAAGGTTTGTGACCTTTGAGTATTCTCTAAAGCACGAACCAGGTTTTCATAGTGACGGGCATTGGAAATAAGAACGGTATTTTCCACCTGCATATCCGCGAATTCCTGGACAAGCTCTTGAAGGACACTCGAACGCACCTTTTTATCAAGAGCACTGACAAAGAACACCCTTCTTGTGAAGAAAGCCTGGGGATCTACGATTTTCTGGAAAAATTTACTGTTTTTAATGGCTTTTTCGACGATTTCTAGGGGTTTAGACCCACCAATTCGGTCGATTTTATTAGCTAAAATGAAGGTTTTTTGAGGATCCAAGGACTCCAAAATTTGAGTCTCTTCAGCTCCCAACCCCTTCTCGATATCGAAAACAAAGAAAACTACATCGGATTCATTTTGAGCTTCGTAGCTTTTTTGAATACCAATGCGCTCAACCAGGTCCGTCGCCTCATCACGAAGACCGGCCGTGTCTACGAAAGTGAACTTAACACCCTCATAAGAAGTATCCCCGTGAATCACATCACGAGTGGTTCCCGGAATATCCGTTACGATAGCGCGTTCATCTTCCAAGAAAAGATTTAGCAAACTGGATTTTCCCACGTTCGGAAGACCCGTCAGAACAACTCTAAATCCATCCTTTAAAAGGCGGCCAACTTTGAAAGTCCCAACCAGATCTTTAAGTGTCGCTTCGATTTTTTTAAGACGAACTTGAACAACAGAATAATCGACGACATCGATACCTTCCGTAGAAAAATCGATGCTCGCTTCTGCGTGAGCCAAGATCCAAGTCATGTCGTCTTCGACTTCTTCCAGTTTACTGGACAGCTGACCTTTTAATTGGCGAAGAGCCAATTTAGCTGCCTGTTGAGATTGGGATTCGATCAAAGCCAGAACGGATTCAGCCTGTACCAAATCCAATTTACCATTCATAAAAGCACGATATGTGAACTCGCCGCGATCCGCAGGACGAGCACCCAACTGCACCAGTGAATTTAAAATATTTTGGCAGATTAAAGGACTTCCGTGGCAGGAAATCTCGATTACTTCTTCACCCGTGAAGGAGCGACCATTTTGGAAGTAAGTTACCAGAACTTCATCAATCTCCCTCGCGCCGTCTTTCAGATTTCCGAAATAGACTTTATGAGATTCAGGATGTGCAGGTAAGAATTTGCAAAGTTTCGATACGATTTCAAAAGTACGAGGGCCGCTGACTCTAATGACGGAGATACCGCCCACTCCGTGAGGAGTGGAGACCGCGCATATTGTATCCTTGTCACGATCTCCTCGAAGCATGCGACCCTACTTAATACTAATCGTGGTGAGCTTCTTCAGCGTTGTTATTTTGCGCTGAATTGCCACCTTTAGCTGGATAGATTTTGATTTTTTTGTACAAGCCATCACCCAAAGAACGGCTTTTGATACGAGGATCTTTAGCCAAATATTGGTGAACAACTTTGCGATCTTTCGGAGGCAAAGCTCTGTAATATACAGATTTACCCTGCTCGATGCAGATTGCTTTCAAGTTCTCTGCGCGTTCGATAAGAGCGCTTTCAGTTTCATCACGGTATCCACCGCAATCAACTGTGATGTTTGTTTTATCTTCAGGGAAATTGTGTTGAACAACGCGTTTCAAGAACAATTGGAAAGCATCCAACATTTGTCCTTTTTTATCTTTCAAAAGCTCTTCATCTCCACCAGAGAATTGAACTGAAAGAACCGCCCCACCGTCTTCCTCTTTTGAAGAGTTGATTTCAAAAGAAAGATCGAACTGAGCTTTTTCGATGATACCCTCTAGAGTCGCTTGAACCAAAGATTCAACTTCGCTGTTAGCGCTCTTGCTTTTTCCCCCGAAAAGCTTACTAAAAAAACCCATTTTACCTCCCAGGTAAAAATAAAAAATCTAAGTAACTATTTCGCCTTAACCGCTTTGATAGCTGGTTTGGCAGTTGGATCTCTCATGATCAAATACTGTTGGATGATACCGAACAATGTGCTGACCACCATATAAAGAGTCAGACCTGCAGGTAACTGCAACATGAAGATCGAGAAAACCAATGGCATGAACTGCATAATTTTAGCTTGAGTAGGATCCATCGTTGATGGAGTGATCTTTTGCTGGATGTACATAAATACAGCCATAGATACCGGCAACACATAGAACTTATCGTGCGCTGACAAGTCCGTAATCCAAAGAATGAACGGCGAATTGTAAAGCTCAATTGAAGAACCAATAACGCGGTAAAGAGCAAAGAAGATCGGGATCTGAAGAAGCATCGGCAAACAACCAGACATTGGATTTGCACCGTGCTGTTTCATCACTGCCATCATCTCAGTGTTCAATCTCATCGCATCGTCTTTATATTTTTCGCGAAGACCTGCGATAATAGGTTGAACCTTTTGCATCGCCTTCATTGATTTAGCAGACATGATATTGAATGGAAGAACCACGAAACGAACAGCCAATGTCAAAAGGATGATCGCCACACCCCAGTTGCCAACAACTGTGTGGAATGCCTTCATCACATACAACAATGGACGAGCGATAAAACCAAAGAAACCGAAGTCGATGATGTGAGCCATTTCAGGATCAACAGCTTTCAACATGTCGATAGATTTAGGACCCGCATAGAACAAAGATTCAAACTTCATTTGTTCTTTCAATTGAACTGGTTTGTAAACCATCTCAGCTTGTGCAGTTTTCTTTTCGATGTTTGCAGTCAGTTTAACCTCAGGAATAATGTCAGACTTGTCCATCGCTGCGGCTGCAAAATATTGCGAGCTTACAGAGATCAACTGAGTATTCGGCATGTCCTTGGTTACGTTTTCTTTGGAGTTGCTGAAATTTACAGTCTCGTGTTTGTCATCACTGTGACTAACAAAGAAATCCTGGTGATCATAAGAAGGCATAAAGAAAGAGTGTGAACCCTTGTCGTGAATGCTTTCAGGAATCAGGATGGAGAAACCTTTTTTAATCTCTTCAGAAGGTTGAGAGATCGAGATCGTATTTGTGAATGAAGATTTCGCGGCGTCGAAATTCAACTCACGAGTCACCGTCATGCCGCCAACTTGAGCAACACCAACATAAGAACCCGGTGCTTTTTCAGTCAGATTGAAAACCAACGATTTATCAGCACCAGTCAAACGCATAGAATACAAACCGTCATTATCAGCGCCACCAAGTTTGATTTTGCCACCGGATTTGTCTTCGTAATTATTCACAGTGTAGTTCTTAAGACCCATACCGTGATTTGAAATTTGGAAGGAAACTTTATCGTTAGAGAATGAGAAGGACTGTTCTTGAACCGGAGCAACTGTTTCAGATTTTGATTCAATTGTGCTGCCAGAAGAAGGAGAAGCAGCAGTAGCAGTCGCACCAGGAGTCGTTGCTGTGTCAGCAGTCTGAGTTTGTGCTGGTTTCGGTTTATTATAGTCTGGATACTTTTTGCCAAGATACGTCTGCCATCCGAAATAAATCAGAGCGACGGCACCCACTGCGATCAACGTTTTAGGGTCGAAAAAGCCTGGGTTATTGTTTTGTTGCTGAGCCATGGAGAATTCCCCCTGAATCTGGGACCGGATCGTATCCACAAGGACCACCCGGTCTACATTTACAAATTCGTTTTGTGATTAACCAAACTGCTGTATGCGATTTGTGTTTTTGGATAGCTTCAAGAGCGTAGGCCGAACAACTGGGTTCGAAGCGACAGGAACCACCCAAATGAGTAGTTCCAATTGATCTGTAGGCAGCAACGAAAAACCAAAGCAATGCTTTAAAGGTTTTTTCGAAGAGACCCAATCCCGCGATCCATAGCTTTGACAAATTCCTCGTGTGGGAGGCCTTTATAAAAGTTGGGATCCATGGGTTTGAAGATAATGTTAATATCGGCTTCAATGGAGTTATCCGTTTTAAGCAACGCTCGGAAGTATTCTCGACTCCAACGCTTAAGCTTGTTTCGCACAACTGCAGGGCCGAC
Source organism: Bdellovibrio sp. ZAP7 (assembly GCF_006874645.1). NCBI lineage: Bacteria > Pseudomonadati > Bdellovibrionota > Bdellovibrionia > Bdellovibrionales > Pseudobdellovibrionaceae > Bdellovibrio > Bdellovibrio sp. ZAP7. Next base: position 4,123,053 of record NZ_CP030082.1, read on the forward strand.
TTTTCGACTTGCGGTTACGCCAAAACGCAACTGACCAACGGAGTTCTTCTGATAATTCAGAAGTAACCACTTCGTAGGCCAGTTTCTTTTGCCAGATTGTTTGAGAGAGAGAAACTCAGAGCTGCGCTTAATTCCTAGCGGAGAACTATTTTCCACCTGTAGAAACCGTCAAACGTTTTCTACCTTTAGCGCGGCGACGATTAAGAACATCTTGACCAGCTTTAGTAGCCATTCTTGCGCGGAAACCGTGAGATGTTTTACGACGTTTGTTTGATGGTTGGTATGTACGTTTCATGTGTTCTCCTGAACTACTCTCTACCGAGAAATTTACGACGCTAAAAGACGTCAAATACGCCAATTTTATAATTGGCGGCTACATATACGATTCCACAAAGCTGTAATCAACTAGATACGTGGGGCACTAATTAATCACATTGCGTAATCAAGGTCAACTGTTGAAAACTTCAGCTCCCCTTGTTAAGGCTACTCTGCATTTCGAGGGGATGGTCT